>DATBSH010000115.1:0-5966 GCA_036559885.1 Pyrinomonadaceae bacterium | reverse complement strand
CCGATTCGTCTTCTCTTCAACTCAGTCTTACACGGTCGCGCCGCGCTCGTCGCACCCGTTCGAGTTGGCGGTCAAACGTTTGGCTTGCTCGGACTTGTCTGGAGCGTGGCGAGACCGGGCTTTCAGGAACACGAAGTTGCGCTTGTTGAGGGAATCGCAGATCAAATCGGTACCGCGCTCGAACGTGATCAGTTATCGGCCGAGGTCATGCACCTTCGGAGTGTTTTGCACGAGCGCTACGGTGAAAACCGAATCATCGGACAAACGCCGGCGATTCGTCGTGCAATTGAATTGGCTTTGAGCGTGGCTGACACGCAGACGACGGTTCTGATCGAAGGAGAATCGGGAACCGGTAAAGAGCTGCTGGCGAATTTGATTCACTACAACTCCGGTCGTGAAGATCAGCCATATGTGAAACTGAACTGCGGCGCAATTCCCGAAACGTTGCTGGAATCTGAATTGTTTGGGCACGAAAAAGGAGCGTTTACTGACGCACGTGCTTTGAGACGCGGGCGGTTTGAAGAGGCAAACGGTGGCACACTGTTTTTGGATGAAGTTGGTGAAATGAGTTTGTCCGCACAGGTGCGTCTATTGCGGGTATTGCAGGACGGTGAGTTCACACGCGTTGGTGGAAGTGATGTCCTAAAGACCGAAGTACGAGTGATTGCAGCGTCGAACGTGGATTTAAAACGCGCCGTGGAGTTCGGCACGTTCAGACAGGATCTGTTCTACCGGCTTTCAGTATTTCCCATAAAGTTACCGCCGTTGCGAGAACGGCCGGAAGACATCCATCCGCTGGTTATTCACTTTATCGAACACTACAAACAGAAGACGGGCCGCTTCATTTCGGGTATTTCGAAAGATGCACTTCAAGCTCTGATTACGTACGAATGGGCGGGCAATGTTCGGGAGCTCGAGAATGCAATTGAACGAGCGGTCATCATCGCCTCCGGTCGGCAGATTGAATTGGAAGATTTGCCGGAGGCGATTACTAAGATTGCGTTGCAGGAGCGAGACCGGATCAAGGTCGAACGTGCGAAGGCCGCGAGTGAAGGTCGGACAACGACATTTGAAGTCACTGTACCCTCTTCAATGGAGGAGATCGAACGACAGGCGATTGAAGCCACGCTGGATTACACGCAGGGTGATAAGTCGCATGCGGCAAGAGCGCTGGGGATCGGACGAAAGACGCTGTACCGAAAGCTTGAACAGTATAACGGCGGAGGAAAGGAGCAGGGGCAGTAGGAAGGAGCAGGAATCATTTGCCATTTTTCATTTGTCATTTAGGGCCTCATGCCGACATCGCTGGCGGAAGGGCTTTGAAATGACAAATGAGAAATAATGAGAAATGTCAAATGTCATATGGCAAATGATTCCTGCTCCTGCCTGCTGCGCCTGCCCCTTCATTGCTTGAGTCATGGCCCATTTGCTATAGTCCAAGCCGTCATATTCCTCTTAAATTCAAGCAAACCAGCGAAGTAATGTAGCTTCGCTTTTGAGAAAGGACCCTAAATAATGGGACACGACGATTATCGGAGAGACAGCGGTGACAGCATTTCGACCCGGCTAACGTACCTGCTCATCGGCGGAGGCATCGGCGCAATTCTGGCCCTCCTTTTCGCCCCAAAGTCAGGTGAAGAGCTACGCGGCGACATCGCGGATGCGACCCGCAAAGGCATCGATCGATCCCGCGAAGCAGCTCAGCAACTGAGCGACCGCGCGGGCGAGTACTACGAAGCCACCCGCGGGCGGGCACAGGAGCTTTACTCCCAAGCGGCAGAAAAGGTTGGCGAAGCTGCGAAATCCGCTCGTGAAACCGCCGCGCGCCAGACTGGGACAGTTGCCGCGGCAATTGATGCGGGCAAGAAAGCCTATCAGGACGAGAAGCGCAAGACTGAAATGTCCGGACGCATTGAAGCTTCTCCAAATTACGGCGACAAGGCTAACTGAAACATTGCCAATAAAGTGTTCGATACGCTTTAGCTTGTCGAATGGTGCCGCAGATTTGACTGCTTTCGATTGTGCGGCGCGTAATTACTGAAAACAGTTGAATCTGCGGCACCATTCGACAAGCTGAAGCGTATCGGACATTCGGCAATCGGCAACCGGCGATGATTAACTTGGCACTTCAGATAAGCACCAGGGATCCGCTGTTTTGGATCATGCTGGTGATCGCGTTGTCGTTCATCATCATCGCCATCGCGATGGTGGCGATAGCAGTGTTCGTCAACCGTGCCGTTAAGTCAGTTGGCCGGCTTGAAGAAAAGATGGAGCCACTCATTGAACGTGTAACGGTCATGAGCGAGCAAGGTAAGCAGATCGCTGTTCAAGGAAAGTTTATAGCGGAACAGTTCAATGCTGTCTCGAACCATCTGGCGACGGCCACGATGCATTTCTCCGAGTCGCTGGCGATCATCAAAGGAGAGGTGGCTGAACTAAAAGTCTTGGTTGGCGACACAGCCGTCGAAGCACGTGACAAAGTCGAACTAGTCAGCCGAACCATTGAGCGAACACACCGGCAGGTATCGATGACCACTGATTTCATACATTCGAAGGTTATAGAACCTGCGCGCGAGCTCGCGGCGATTATGGCGGGCTTTCGCCGCGGCCTCGAAGTTCTCGTGGCGCCGGTGCCAAAGCCCATTAACCAAACTTACGGCGAGGATGAAATGTTTATAGGTTGAAGAAACATTTCAAAGCGGATTCTGAAGAACCCGAATCGCCGATGCTGAAGGTGACTCGGGTTTTTTATTGCCGATTGCCGACTCCGGATGTCCGATCCGCTTTAGCTTGTCGTATCTTACCGTGCTAAAGCGTATCGAACACCCGATGGCAATTGGCAATCGGCAATTCCGCTTTGATACCATTACAAATTCCGTAACTCGAAGCTTATGTCCACTGAAACGCCACTTGATCTAAAGAAGACAGTCAATCTGCCAAAGACCGCCTTCTCACAGAAAGCTAATCTTACGCAGAGCGAACCCGCACGTCTCAAGAAATGGGAGGGGCTCGACCTGTACCGCTTGATTCGTGACTCTCGGCGCGGAGCCGAAAAGTTCATTCTTCATGACGGGCCGCCCTATGCCAATGCCGACATTCACCTCGGCACAGCGATGAACAAGATCCTGAAAGACTTCATCGTCAAGTCGCGCACGATGATGGGTTACGACGCTCCGTACGTTCCGGGGTATGACTGTCATGGACTTCCCATCGAACTCTACGTCGACCGCAAGCTCGGCGCGAAGAAGGCAAACATGTCTCCCGTGTCGATCAGAAGAGCGTGTCGGGAACACGCAGCGCAGGCGCTGAAGAATCAAACGCGCGATTTCAAAAGGCTGGGAATTCTTGGCGAGTGGGACAATCCCTATCTCACCATGTCGAACCACTACGAGGCTGAGACGGCTCGTATGTTCGCGCGGTTTGTTGAGCGAGGATACGTTTACAAGGGATCACGACCCGTTTATTGGTGCATCCACGATCAAACCGCGCTGGCTGAAGCTGAGGTGGAGTATTACCAACACACAAGTCCTTCGGTGTACGTCAAGTTTCCCCTTCGAAGTGACCCGGCTCTTATCGATCCGGCGTTGAAGGGAAGAAAAGTTTTTGTCCTGATCTGGACAACAACGCCTTGGACGTTGCCGGCGAATCTCGGGATCGCCGTTCACCCGGATTTCGAGTACTCAGCATTCGAGCACGGTGACGAGGTTTACATCGTCGCCAGTGAATTGGTTGAAGCAGTGGCTGCCAAATGCGATCTCGGTTCACGCGCGGAATCCGGCGAGCGTATCGTGCCAAACATCCTCGCGCGCTTTCCCGGGTCTAAGCTGGATCGGCTCGAAGCTAGACACGCCTGGCTGGACCGGCCATCACTGCTGATGGTTGGTGAACACGTGACCCTGGGCGGCGAGGCTGACGCTGAAACTGAACTAGACGTGTCCGAAGCCGAGAAAAAGCAGGCCGGTAGTAAGGCGGGTACAGGTGCTGTCCACACTGCACCCGGACATGGTCATGACGACTTTGTGATTGGTAAGCGTTACGGTCTCGAGATCTATTGTCCTGTGGACCACGCCGGCAAATTTACACCCGATGTCGAGCACTTCGCGGGCCTCCGCGTTTTTGATGCTAATGCGAAGATTGTCGAATTCCTCAAGGAGCAAGGCGCGTTATTGTTCACCGAAAGCTACGAACACCGCTATCCACACTGCTGGCGCTGCAAAAACCCGGTGATTTTTCGCGCAACTCCGCAGTGGTTCATCGCGATGGATCAAACACACACCTCTACGGTTGAGAAAGATGAAGACGGTCGCGATCGAAGCAACTTTTTTGACAATGCCCTCGATACGGATATTGGTGAAGGCCTGCGCGCTGCTTCGTTGCGAGAGATTGAACGTGTTGAGTGGATTCCCGGGTGGGGAGTCGACCGAATGCGCAACATGTTGAAAGCGCGACCCGACTGGTGCGTTTCTCGCCAACGTGTCTGGGGTGTTGCGATTCCTGTTTTTTACTGTGCCCGGTGCAGCGAAGCGGTTGCTGACGCAGTTGTGATCAATCACGTCGCTGACATCTTCGAAAAGGAGTCAGGCGATGCGTGGTACACGCGCAGTGCAGAGGAGTTATTGCCGCCGGGTTACGTTTGCAAGGGCTGTGGGGCGAACGAGTGGACAAAAGAAACTGACATCCTCGACGTTTGGTTCGACAGTGGCAGTTCATCGATTGCCGTTCTTGAAAATCACGACGAGTTGCGGTGGCCGGCAGATGTCTACATCGAGGGCGGCGATCAGTTTCGCGGTTGGTTTAACTCATCGTTGATGGTGGGGTTGGCAGCACACGACCGTGCGCCCTACAAGACAGTGATCTGTCACGGATGGACACTGGACGCGCAAGGTCGGGCAATGCATAAGTCCGCAGGTAATGCAGTCGAACCTGAAGTAGTTATTAAGGAATCGGGTGCAGAGATCATCCGTTTGTGGTCTGCTTCGTCGAATTACTTCGACGACATGAGGGCGTCTGATGAAATCCTGCAGCGCGTCATGGATGGATATCGAAAACTGCGCAACACAGCCCGGTTTGCTTTGGGAAATCTAAATGGCTTCGATCCGGGTCGCGACAGCGTCTCTCCGGACGACATGCTAGAGATAGATCGTTGGGCGTTGGGTGAACTCGACGTCGTGACACAAAAAGTAATGAAGGCGTACGAGGCCTACGAGTTCCACTCTGTCTACCATCTTCTCTACAACTTTGCGACGGTTACGCTTTCAGCACGATATTTCGACATCGTCAAAGACCGCCTCTACACATACGCGCCAAGGAGCCTGGCTCGACGCTCCGCGCAGACTGTGTTACGGACGATCGCAGACGCACTTGCGCGAATGCTCGCGCCCATTCTGGTGTTTACGGCGGATGAGATCTGGGAAAATCTTCCATCTGCTGCTAAGGCGCAGCCGTCAGTTCACTTGGCGACATTTCCAACGACCAGCGGTACAGACCAGGCATTATTACTACAGAACTGGAACGCGCTGTTTGCAATTAGAGACGAAGTTTTGCGCCTGCTTGAAGTTGCAAGAATCGCAAAAGAGATAGGCAGTTCTCTTGAAGCGAAAGTCACACTCAGTGCTTCAGGAAAAACTCTCGACCTGTTGCGCCAATATGCTGATGACCTTAGATACATCTTTATCGTGTCGCAGGTGGAGCTTGTACACTCAAACGATAGCGATATCTCAATCAGGGTCTCACGTGCTGAAGGTCAAAAGTGTGAGCGCTGCTGGAACTATTCTACGCGCGTTGGAGAGTCAGCAAGGTATCCAACGGTGTGTGAGCGGTGTGTAGCGGCACTGGAGGAAATCGAACGAGAAGGTTCGTTAGACTAAGTGTTCAGACGGTGATGCAAGGCTTTGCACAAAAAGTCGCTCGACGGTTCGCGTAGCGAACCAATTGAGTAGCCGGTGGCAACGCCACCGGATCCGAAC
>DATBSH010000114.1:0-4691 GCA_036559885.1 Pyrinomonadaceae bacterium | reverse complement strand
GAAATTTTCTCGCTGTACTGCTCGCCCCAGAGCTGCTTGTTGTCGCGCACATCGACCAACTCGGTGCTGATAGTCAGATTGTCGCCGCGCTGCAGGATGCGGCCGGTGAGAACTGCGCGCACGCCCAATTCTTTCCCAGCGGTCAGTGGATCGGTTTCTTTACCTTTGTATCGAAAGACAGAACTGCGCGCGATCACTTTCAGATTCGGAAGCTGCGTCAGACTGTTGATGATGCTCTCAGTCACGCCGTCTGAAAGATACTCCGAATCAGGATCATGACTCTGATTGACGAACGGCAGCACGGCGATCGATTCAATCGCGACTTCCGTATCGCGTGCATGAAAATACCATCGGACAAGAATCGCACCGACCAGAATCATCACGACTACGATCGCTGCAATCAATTTGTGCCGTTTGATGCCGGAGACAAGGTATTCCGCGCTTGATGCTCGCGTTGAAAGTGATGTCGATGGGATGCTGGTGCTTGCGCCGAGGCTTTGCTGAGACCTGCTCTCACGCGCCGGTGCCCTCGTCGCGTCCGTCTTCGGAGGCGGAGGCACAGTCGTATCAAACGCCGCTCCTGCCAACTCGCGGCGCAACTGTTTCAATTCAATCGCGACTTCTTTGATTGATTGATATCGCTCCTCAGGGTCTTTTTCGAGACAACGCCGCACGATCCTTTGTAAGTCTGGCGGAGCAGACGGATTGAGATCAGAGATAGTCAGCGCTGCTTCATAGATGACCATGTGCAGCGACTTAATGACGGAATCGCCTTCGAAAGGTTTCTTGCCGGTAGCCGCTTCAAACAGGATGCAGCCGAATGAAAAGATGTCAGAACGCTGATCGATCTCTTTCGTTTTGCCCTGGGCTTGTTCCGGCGACATGTAACCGACCGTGCCCATCACGGTGCCGGGGCTTGAGTGCTGCGGTATCACGGCGGTTGCTATTTCACTCGAATCACCACCAGGCATGGGCCGTTGCTCGATCAATTTCGCGAGACCAAAATCAAGAATCTTCGCGTGACCCTCACGCGTAATCATGATGTTGTCGGGTTTGAGATCGCGATGCACTATTCCCGCGCCGTGAGCTTTTGCCAGACCTTCGGCTACGTGTTGCAGATAGCGCAAGAGCTTTGACATCTCTGTCTGTTTGCCATGAATCAATTCACGTAGCGTGAAGCCGTCGATAAACTCCATGGCGATGAAGTTCACACCGTCACTCTCGCCTATTTCATGGACGGTGGCGATGTTCGGATGATTGAGTGCAGCAGCAGCCTGAGCCTCTTGAATGAAGCGCCGCATTCGATCTTGATTGGACGCAAGGTCACCGGGCAATATCTTCACTGCCACTCGACGCCGAAGTTGCGAATCTTCCGCCAGATACACTTCGCCCATCCCGCCCGCGCCGAGCTTCGAGCGGATTTCGTAACGGCCAAGTTTTGTACCTGCCGGTATCGAAATGTTTAGGCCAGTTCCGGAGAGCATTGATGAAGCCTGTTAATCTTAGCCGCATTGGTCTCAACACGCGAGTTGTATAGCCACCCAACTTGGATCGAGAAGAATTGTGAAGTTTGGGATCTGTGAATCGTGCAGCAACCGGATCGCGTGATTGGTGCCCCCGCAGGGATTCGAACCCCGAACCAACAGATTATGAGTCTGCTGCTCTAACCGTTGAGCTACAGGGGCACAAAGGGTGTTGCTGCTTTCGGCGGATTGTAGCGAAAACTGTGAGTGGTTCCAAAAGTGGGACTCGTGTGTTTTGGCGGAGACCACTGCTCTGTTTGTTGATGGTAATGATCGGACCAGCAAAAACCTAGAGACGCGTAGGACGCAAAGTGCGCAGAGGTTTGAACGAAACGAACCCCTTTTCCTGAATTGCCCCGACTACGACCGAGACTAATTCGAGTGTTCGCCGCACGACTCAACTCTCTGGGCACTCTGCGTCCTTGGCGTCTCTGCGTTTTGGCTAATACCTTCGCTATTTTCAACAAACGGTAAGAAAAGCCAACGCTGTCAGAAAAACAATGGCCTTGATTCGAACCTCGGTTCTATCGATGGAGGGCACACCCGAGCAGACTTTCCTGGTTCAAAAGGAACGGCAATCGACTGCGAAGATTGATCTGTTAGTGTGAGTAAACTTTAGGCAGTCCGACCGACCAGCCGTGCGATCAGCATAACCAGTTGATTAGATGTTACGGGCTTCGCGATATGCATCTGGTATCCAGCATCGAGTGCGCGTTTGCGATCCTCATCACGCGCGTAGGCCGTGAGCGCAGCTGCCGGAGTTGCTCCGCCTTTGTCGCGTGGCAGCGATCTTACTTTCCCGATTAAGCTATAGCCATCCTCGTCAGGCATCGCTATATCACTCATCAGAACATCAGGGCGCCACTCAACGAGCAGTTGCAAAGCTTCAGTCGCTGATTCACACGCCTTCACTTCCGCACCCATACGCTTGATGACTGTGCTGATGATCTGGCGCGCTTCTGGTTCATCGTCAACCAACAAGACGCGTAGACCTTCCAGTGTGTGAATATCGATACCCTTCGTCTCAGTGCTGTTGTAAAGCGTCGGTGCTTGCGTCCGTTCAGGGAGCAGCGGGAACATCGCAGAAAAAGTTGCGCCCTTCCCAGCTCCCGCGCTGTTGGCCCAGACTGTTCCACCGTGAAGCTCAACGAGATGCCTGACGATCGCTAAACCCAACCCCAGTCCACCGAAATTGCGGGTTGTGGAACTGTCGGCCTGCCTAAAACGATCAAAGACGCTCGGCAGAAACTCAGGCTCAATGCCGATCCCCGTGTCCTGAACATTCACTTTTGCGTAAGCACCTTCCTGTTCAAGCCGGACCTTAATTGAACCTCCGCGAGGCGTAAACTTCACCGCATTCGATAACAGGTTCCAGACGATCTGTTGTAATCGAGCCGGGTCTGCTGAGATTGCTCCCAATCCGAGTTGTCCCCAGTAATCCAAGGTGATCCCTTTCGCATCCGCGGCAGGCCGAACCACATTAATCGCCGACTGAATCACCGCCGAAATGTCGATGGGCTTCACGTCAAGATGAAGTTTCCCGGAAACAATGCGTGAAACGTCCAGCAAGTCGTCGATCAACTGAACCTGGACCCGCGCGTTCCGCTCAATGGCTTCGAGGCCCTGTGTCAACAGAGCTTCGTCCCGCTCAGTTTCGCGAAGTACAGACGCCCAACCCAAAAGTGAAGTTAGCGGCGTTCGCAGCTCGTGTGAAAGCGTAGCGAGAAATTCATCTTTCATTCGATTGGCTGCTTCAGCGTCAGCACGCGCTCGCTCGGCGCGCACCAATAGCCGCTCGCGCGCCTCTTCTGAGTTTTGCAGTTCAGCGATGTACTTCGAGAGTTCTTCCACATGCTGTCGCGCAACTTCAGTTTGAACCGCCGAGGCCTCAATATTCTTCAGGTAAATCTGATAAGTGAAGTAGATGATTACAACAATCGGGAAAGTGGCGATAACCGCATAGAACCCGTACGTCTTCATCAAGCTCGCAACGATCGCCGCCGCAGAAGCTCCCGCAAAGTAAGTAATCGCGGTCCACAGATAATATGTTTTCCAGGTCTGCCAGATCGACTCGCCGACTTTGTAGGACTTCTCGATGGCAATCAGACCACTGTTTGCAACGTACTGAACAACAGCAACCAGGCAGATTGTCAGGAATAAGCTCGCTGAAAAACCCGGGGCGATAATGTTCGTCGTCGGACCCAGAATAGCTCGGAGGACCGTAGCAGTTAGAAAAGTTGAAGTCGCAAGTATGGCGGAGTTAAAGAGGATTGTTCGAGCTCGTTTGCTAATCAGCAGTGTCGAGCAAACACCCTCCAATGCCGACATCAATATCGCGGCTGCTCCGCCGTATAGAAACAGCGTAAGGAAGATGAAGGTGTCTGCGACCGTAATGCGACCGCTGACACGAGGTATGCGAACTGCGATCAATGAACTAACGATAACTAGTATCGAAAGCAACCCGAAACCAACGTCTATACGTTCATACGGAAACTTGTAAAATGAAATCAAAACAACCGTAGAGCCAACAATCACCAGCGACCACATGTATGCGCGCGCGATCCCGCGTCGATTCAACATGCTGGCTTCTGCTGCACTCATTTGCGCAACTCCAAAACCAATTGATTGTCTTGAATACCCGTTAAGACCGCTCACGCATCAGGAGAGATACTGCAAGTTGGAGAATTTCGAATCCCGAGCCGTCAATAGTTTAGACAATCTGACCCGTCGTCCAGTTGCATTCCCATGGTCGTCGACTGCTCGCCATTCACCGCAGCTGATTGAGCAGTGGCTGCAAGATCGCCAGTGACGATACCATCTCCAGTAACAATGCCGTCGCCGGTGATGATGCCGTTGCCGAACACGCCATCCTGCAGAAGATTACCCCACAAATCGGAGACGGAAATAAACGGAGCTCCGTCGCCGGTAATGATCCCGTTACTCGTAAGTATGTGGTCGCCTGTGACTATGCCGCTAGAGAAAAAAGCGGGATCCGGGAGGATAACACCGTCTCCGGTGATTATGCCGTCCGCAAGCAGTCCGCCGGTTCGATATAACGTCTGATACTTGTTAATTAGATCTGACCCCGTTGCATACGTGTAATTAAGAATTACGCCGCGCGACCACGTAAACATCTGGTCAGCGATCGTATTCTGAGGCGGCGGGTCT
>DATBSH010000113.1:0-28712 GCA_036559885.1 Pyrinomonadaceae bacterium | reverse complement strand
GCTGATTGCCGATTGGAACCATTGCCGATTGCCAATTGCCAATTGAAAGAGAAATGACGATCTCTTATCTCGCGAAATAATGTGCGATCTTCAAATCGGCACTCGGCACTTGGCAATCGGCAATTATTCCAATCGGCAATTGGCAATGATTCCAATCGGCAATTCGTTTTAGCTACTTGTTCTTATTAGCTTTCGTATTAGCGTTGCTGTTGGTTGCTGAGACCTTCAGCATATTCTTGACTGACTTGACCCCTTCAACGGACTTTGCGACCTGCTCTGCCTTTGTTTTTTGGGCGGCATTGGCCACTGTGCCGCTGAGAGTAACCACTGCATTACTGACATCAACATTAATCGTTGAGTCGCGTAAATCGTCGGCGGCTGCAAGGTCAAATCTTGTTTTTACCCAAAGCCAACCGTCATTCAAACCTGTTCCGACCGTGCGTCCCGCCTGCTTCGCTTCACGCTGGTAGCGTTCTTTATCGCGTTCGTATTCTTCGCGGGTAGGTGCTCGGCGCGTGTTGGCGTTCGTATTTGCGTTGGCGCTCAAGTTCGAGTTGGTGTTGGCATTAGCGTTGGCGTTTGCATTATTAGCGTTGGCCCTTGTGTTGTTGTTATTTCCGCCTTGATTACAACCGATCAAAGATAGCACCAGGGTTGCGGCTGCTATGGTTCCTCCGATTCTGAATCTCATTGCACTCTCCTTCTGCTAAGGCCCGGCAGTTCTGAAAACATACGTGCGCATTAAAACAGACCAGCAAAACGTACCACGTCTTACCGGGCGACATTCATATACTCGGCTTTGAAGGGTTATTCGGGTAGAACCAGGGGACTCCTGGGTGGATTTAGCAAGCGATGGGCCAATCAGTCAGGGGCAGTGCAGCAGGCAGGAGCAGCAAGAAACAGGAACAGGAGCAGCAGGCGGGAGCAGCAATCATTCGTCGAATCATTGGTCAGTTATCATTGGACATTTCTCATTTGTCATTTAGGAAAAACCAGCGATTCAAAACCTCAGCGTCCTGAACGAAACACATTGACTCGATGAGCGGGCCGCAGCTTTGCCTCAAAAGTCGGATCTAGCTCGAGGCCGGAGTGTTTTGGTTCGTGTTGGTTAGTGTGACTTCGTGGATCGTCTTTAGTTTTATGGACAAAAAGAACAATCCACGAAATCACACGAACTAAACACGAAACTCGTTACCACCGAAATCGACTTTTGAGGCAAAGCCGCGGGCCGCAGGGATTTCCTAAATGTCAAATGAGAAATGTCCAATGATATATGGCAAATGATTGCTGCTCCTGCCTGCTGCTCCTGCTCCTGTCTGTTACCACTCAATCGTTCCTTCCTTCGACGTGTCAATCTCCGCAACCTGGGGAACTTCGCCGAAGAGGAAACCTTTGATGTTGTCGAAGAGGAAATTCTGAGCGTCAGGGTTCGAAAGATCTAAGCCATAATGGTTAATGATCTGCGTTTGTTTCTGCAGCCATTCGCTCCAACACGGTTGGCAGATCTCTTTCGCGATCCTCTGGCCCAGCTGGTTTGGCAAAGGGGCGAAACCCAATGCCGGTCGCTTCTCACCACAATGAGCGCATTTGATGTTCTCAGCCATGCTCGTACTCCTAAAACCCTATCCACAGATTTAATGTCGGGAGCAGGAGCAGCAGGCAGGAGCAGGAATTATTGGTCAATTATCATTGGACATTTCTCATTTGTCATTTGGCAGGCCGTAACTTCGACATTTAGCGATTCGATATCGCTAACCAAATGACAAATGACAAATGTCAAATGATAATTGACCAATAATTCCTGCTCCTGCCTGCTGCTCCTGCTCCTGATTGTGTAATCTGTGGATACTCTTTACTGTTTAGCGTTCCGGATAGCCCTGATCGTCTCATCATCTTTCGGTCGAAACAACCCTAGCGGACGAATGTCAGCGTGGCGGACGATTCCCTTCGCATCGATCACGAACACAGAACGGGCTACCTTGCCCGGTATCAAGGATCTTGCGCCATAGAGTTTCGAAACGGATCCAGCCGCATCGGATAGCAACCTTAAGGGTAGTTGATGATGCTCGGCGAATTTTCGATGCGACTCGACAGAATCTGTCGAGATGCCAACGACTTCGGCGCCCGTAGCAATGTAATCATCCCAATTGTCGCGCACAGAACACATCTGACGCGTACAGATAGGCGTCTCGTCGCCTGGATAGAACAACAAGACGACTACTCTTCCGCGCTGATCAGACAAGCGCCACTCTTTGCCTTCTCCGTCAGGTAGCGAAAAATCAGGAGCGATAGAACCGACGATCGCTTTGTCGCTACTCGTCATAACAAAGTCAATTTCCGTCAAATTGCAGGTTGGGAAGGGTGGCTTGAAGAAAGCGGCAGGGAGCACGAAGCAGGAGCACGCATCAAGAGCAGGAAGTATTGGTTTTCCTGCCCCTGCGTGGTGCTCCTGATCCTATCTTCAAGCCACCCTTCCAACCTGCAATTTGACGCACGTTGAGTCGTACCCTGTCAGTTTTGTGGTCCTTAGATCAATTCAGCCAGCACATTCATCGCTTCCTCCACTTCCTCATCCGTATTGAAGAAGTGTGGCGATATCCGCAGGCCGGCACGCGGCCGCGAATCGACAAAGACCTTTCTTTCAGCAAGACGTTCAACCATCGCTGGACCATTCTCAACACCAATCATGATTGACCCGCCACGTTTCTCCCACTCACGGGGGGAGTTCAACGTCCATCCATGTTCGATCGCAAATTCAACCATCTTCTCCGTCCGGCGTTTTGACTCGGCCGCGATCGATTCAACACCCACTGACTCAATGATCTCCAATCCCGGCATTGCTGAGTACAAAGCGGGAATACTGGGCGTTCCCTGGGCGAAACGTCTCACAGATCGCGCATAACGCATTGGTGAGTGAGCGAATTCGAACGGCGCATCGTGAGCAACCCAGCCCGTCAAACGCGGCCGGAGGTCTCGTTGGAGGTCGGGGCGTACGTAAAGATAGCCGCATGCTGGGCCGCCACAAAGCCATTTGATTGTGCCACCAATCAGAAAATCGACGCCCCATTCGGTGGCTTCTAGTTCCACGACTCCAGCCGACTGATAAACGTCAAGCAACACCAGCGCACCGTGCGCGTGAGCCCGTTCTGTGATTGCTGCCGCGTCCAGTCGATAGGAACTACGGTATGACGTGTGTGTAACAGCCACGAGACAAGTGTTTTGGTCAATGGAGTCGAGGATCCTTTCAAGCGGAACTGTAATACCGTCAGCGGACGGTACAATCTCGACGCGCGCGCCGAGTTGCTTCTGTGCTTCCCATATATATTCCATTGAAGGGAAGTCGAGCTCGCTTGTGACCACTTTGTTTTTTTGCGAAGAGTTCAGGTGGAAACATGAGGCGACCGTCGCCAGGGCGATCGAGGCATTTGGTTGAATCTGAACTGAACCAGGTGATCCGCCTAGAATTCGCGCAATGCGATCGCCGACGCGCTGCGACAGCTCCCACCAGTTTGTCGCCCATGCATCCTCACTTGTGTGGTGTTCCCACGCGTCACAGTAATCGTTCATCGATTCGCGCACGCGCTTCGGCACTGGACCAAGACTGTGGCTGAGCAGATGGATGCCCGAAGAGAGCGTTGGGAATTGATCACGATGACGGTTCATCAGGCTTAGTCTTTTAGAGGAAGTCAATACGAGTATTCACGCTCGATAATTTCCAAACAACTTTTCGGTGCTGACGGGATCTTTTGCCAGCGCTTCCAGCACTCGATGCGCTTCATCGCCGATGGGTGGATCGTGCTTCTCTTCGCGTATCGCCTCGAGGATCTCAGCGGCGACGAATTCCTTTCCCATCTTGGGCACATTGGCATTGCGGCTCATGTCGCTGTCGAACGTGGTCGGCATAACTGTGATCACTCGCACACCCGATTCAGATAGATAAGCACGCAACGCCTGTCCGAGTGAAAGCAGCGCCGCCTTGGTTGCACAGTAGGTGCCGACGAGGGGCAAATTCACCTTCGCAAAGGCGGTCGCAATGTTGACGATCATTCCGTCGCGCTGCCGGATCATTGCCGGCGCCACGGCTCGAACCATCTTCAGGGTGCCTACATAGTTTACTTCCAACTCCTCGCGAAAGCTGTCGAAACTCATCGTTACAGGATTACCGAATCCTGCGACTCCAGCATTATTAATCAGAATGTCGAACGCACCCATTTGGGCGACCGCGTTTACGTCCTTATCTACGGTCACATCCAATTGTACGGGCAGAATATTGGCGTGATTATTTGCAGCATCTGTCTTTAGTCTGTCGCTGTCCTCCTGTTTGCGCACGCCAGCGACGACTTCCCGCGCTCCTGCTTCTGCAAACGCAAAAGCGAGCGTGCGCCCGAGCCCGCGACTAGCTCCGGTAATGAGCACACGCTTTCCGGTTATTTGCATTGAGTAATCCTCACCTTGAACTCAGTAGCACTTTGGCAGTAGCCCGACCGTCAGGGAGGGCTCCCATCTAGTAATCGAGCCTAGTCATTGGACGGAGCCCTCCTTGACAGTCGGGCTACTGCCCTTTTGTTTCCGAGCGCGTGTCAACATGTACAGTCCCGCTCCGACGATCGACCAAATCACAATCAGTTCAGTGCTTGTCAGCGAATGGTTGCTAATTCTCTCACTCAAGCTCTGAGATCGCAGACTTTCGAAATCGCGCACCAACTGAATCAGTATCATCAATCCAACCGAGATGACGGAAACGATCGCCGAAGTCTGTTGCAACGGTTTCGAAAGTCGCAGTTTGATCTCGCTGTTCAGATCCGGATTCAGTCGGGGTAGTAATAGAAATATTAAGCTGTGAAGGAAGTAAAGCACGAGAAGTGCAAACACCGCTATGTTCAGCGCCAGTGATAGTTGCCCGCTCGTTAGCAAAACGATGCACGCAACAAGCGTCAGCGTTAATCCGATTATTGGTGTGCCCGTCTTTGCATTGACATGGCCCAACCACTGCGGAGCAAGCCGATCGGCGGCAAACATCAACGCGAGCCGCGACGGTACCAGCATAGTTCCATTCAGCGCCGTCATTATTGCCATGATTGCTCCGAACGTCACGAACATCGCGGCGCCTGAAGGCAAATAGACGGACGCGACTTCCGCCATCGGTGCGTCTGTGGCTTGCAAACGTGAGCCAGGGAGCACACCAAAAGACACGATCGAAGTGAAGACGTAGATCAAAGCCGTCACGACAATACCGTTCAATAAGATTCGTGGCAGGCGGCGGGTGCTGTCTTTTACTTCACCGGCGGTTTGCGCCAGCGATTCAAAACCGGCGTAGGCGAAAAAGAGTGGCAGCAGGCTCGACGCGAATCCCTTAAAACCGTGCGTAACCAGCGGCGTGTAGTTTTCAGAACGAACGAAGAACAGCCCGGGAATTATGAGCACGAAGAGAGCCAAACACTTCAGCGTGCTCATGATCACCTGCATTCGTCCGAACCAGCGCACGCCGATCACGTGAATCACGTAGAACAACACCAAGCTCACCAATGCTAGTGGAAGTTGCAACGATGCGCTAAGTCGTCCTCCAGCAAAAGCGAGAACGTAACCGGCCCAGGCGTTCGAGAGATACGCGGCAGCACCGATATAAGAAATGATCTTCAGCCAGGATCCGATGTACGCGAGCCGATAACCTCCGAGCGTGCGTGAGATGTGCAGGTATTCACCCCCAGGTTCTCGCCCGAGCGGAGTTGAAAGATATGCAGCGTACGGAATCGAGGTGGAAAGAATGACCGGAGTGAGAAGTGCATAACCGAGAATGACACTCGGACCAGTCAATGCCCATGCATCACTGGTGACTCGAAAAATGCCGGCGCCGATTAGAATGCCAATCAAGGCCGCATATGATTCGACTGTGCCGAGATCTCGCCTTAGCTTGCTGATGGTCCGTGTTTCTGTTCGAGGCGTGCTCACATTATTTTCCGTTTGTCGTTTGTCGTTTTCCATTTGCCATTTTCGACCTGTTGGGTATCATCAAGCCAAAGCTGTTTCAATTTCAAAAAGGAACCCTCACAATGGCAAGAAGACTCTCACACTCTTCAGCCGACCAATTCGAAGATCGGCCAACAGACCAGAAATCATCACAGACTTCAGCCGACGAATTAGAGGATCTGCGCATTATCAAAAGAAGCGAAATGCTCAAGGCCGAATTGTTGACAGATATCATGGAAGAAAACGGCAGCCTATGTCGCATCTTCACTGCATCGTTAAAAACGATGCGAAGTGATCTGCAGAAACGGAAAATGAGAAATGGAAAACGACAAACGGAAAATAATTAGCGCGTCATTAGAGTGTTAGAAGGTCGCTTAGGATCAAGAACCTTCTCGGCGCTTTCGACACCAGCCACTGGTAGTGACGCCGCGTTGATCAACCCGAGTTGCGCCAGTACCGATGCCTGGTCCCAATAGATGTGTTCATGTGCCAGCTTTCCATCACGGAAATGAACAATCACTACGAGCGCGACCTTAACATGCTTCCCTGTGGGCTCGATTCCCGGAAGCATCCAGTCCATCTTGATGGTGTGCGTGAATTCAAAAACCATCTCATCAACTACCCGATCAACACCAATGGTGCGCGACACAGGCGTCATGTTTGTGTCAGGTGGCATCTGAGGAATGAATCGCTTTGAGTAGAATTCACGCAGTTCGTCATGCCCAATGCCTCCCGTCATCACGGGCACATGATTGACATAAGCACCCGGAACCATCGTCTTCAACGTGTCGTCTGTGTCGCGTGTGGCGAATTCATACTTCACGTGATCGTCCCATTTTGCTGACAGTGTCTGTTGCGCGCTGGCCAATCCGGCGCCGGCCAGGTGTGTAACGAAGAATTCGAGACTCCGCAAATTAGCGAGCTCTGCATCATTAGGGTGGTAATGCTCACCGCCCAGCCTGGCGAACGCATGCTCTCTCTCCGGATAATCGTGGATGGTTACGAGCCGATTTTTTCCAAGTGATGCTCGAATTGCAGCTTGCGCGTCAGGCGGACAGAACTGATCTTTGCGGGCGATGTGGAGCATCAAGGGCGAAGTCAGGTTCGCCGCTTCATTCAGCGTCTTCTCTATGCTGACACCGTAATATCCGACAGCACAATCCGGCTTAAACCTCACGGACAATAGATAGGCGAGATTGCCACCCAAGCAAAAACCGACCGCACCCACTCGTCCATTACAACTATTATGTTGTCTGAGGAATTCGACTGCGGCTGCTGAATCCTCAACCGCCTTAGCTTCATCCAGACCGGCGTAGAATTTGAATGCCTTTTCGCGGTCGGAGTCTGATAACTCAACACCGCGTTCCATGCGCCAGAACAAATCTGGACAGACAGCGACAAACCCATGTGCCGCATACCAGTCCACAACAGAGCGCATGTACTTGTTTACGCCGAATATCTCCTGCAGAACAACAATGCCTGGGCCATATCCACTCGCCGGTAAAGCAAGATAGCCCTCAAATTGTCCACTATCGAAGGATTTGATTGTGATCATTTCTGGGGATGTTACGGTTGAAGCTGTCGAAACGTAAAGAAAAACCATCCACAGATTACACAGATACGCAGATTAGGGCGCTAATCAGCCAGCTTCGCGCGTGTGCACCCGTAACCTTCTGAATCAACGCAGCCGATTTGGTCTTAAATCTGTGTAATCTGCTTAATCTGTGGATGGTATTGCCTTACCCAGTCGCGGCCCGATGGACACACGCGAAGAAAGTTGCACATGCGACAGTGTAGTGCGGGTATGACCGGAAACTCTGCAGGTTGTGAAGACGACATGATTTGGAGCATAGCTGCGTCGATCGCTTGTTCACACACCGCAGCTTCGAGCAGTTCATCGTTCAATTGAAATTCCAGATTAGGATCGAGGAAGTGTAGCGTCACGCGAATACGAGCCTGTTTAAGTGACGGCAGCAGTTCGCGAACCGCCAGCGCATAGGACTGCATTTGCAACTTATAATCTTGCGCGGCGACCAGAACTGCTTCCGGCATCGCCAATGGGCCAGGTGCAATTGCCGTTGCTGTTGCGGCTGGCGTATCGAAGTTAAAAGCGAACTGCCCCGTCGAGGTTTCTGGCGCCTTCGTTACTCGATTCCGCGCACGACCGTTGCGATCCGCTTTTGCTGGCGGCGGATCCACTTGTGACCCTAACGCCTTTTGAGAAGTTGTGAGGGAAAGCCGGTTCGTTTTGAAGTCGACTATTTCTATTTCCCATGAACCATCTTCGGCATGCGTGACGAGAAGTTTATCGATCGCCCCACTGAGAATGCCCAACGGACGCCGCAATCGAAAACTTAGCTCACTCCACATCCCCGCACCGTCGAAAGGTTTGGCTGAGGCATTATTCCCGGATGCATTCTTCGCCGACTCAACGCGGCGAAAGACATCGCTCGCAAGATAGTTTCGAGCGAGTGGCAGCAGATCCCTCACCGCGGCCTCTGGGTCAATCTCTACAATTCTGTCAGCGAGTTCAGCTTGTCGAAGCCGAACCACCTGGTCGAAACTGTTCCGCAGAGACTGTTCGACGCTCTGGTCTGAAGTATAGCGCTCGCAGAATCGGTGGATGACAGCGCCTTTCAGCGTGGCGGTGAGGTTCGCGGGTGGCTCGGGGGCTTCGGCGTTATTCCAAACGGAAAGCTCGTCGGCTGTTGGCAATCGCAACACGCGATCGAAGTAATACTGACGAGGACACCGTTGATAATTAATAAGCTGAGTGACACTGAAACGATGGACCGCATGCTCCCTATCTGCCGGAACCGCACGAAGAAGCGGAAATGCTTCAGTTAGGGAATTGCCAGTGGCGCCAGTCGCATCTTCATTAGCAACTTTGATGATGGTTTCGCTGGGCTGGTCTCCAACAGTTACGGTTAGTTGTAAAAGAGTGTCGTCTGCAAGTTCAATGAGGCCGCTGCGTGTGTGGTCCTTTAACTCGAGCGCCTGCCAAATCCATTTGAGCCACGAATCATTTTTTCCGCCGAGGTTGGTTAGCTCGTCCGTCGCCCCAGAAAGTATCAACCGATCTCGTGCGCGTGTGGCGGCGACATAGAGTAAGCGCATACTTTCAAACTGTTCACGCAACGCACTTCGTGTTTCAAACTTGCTGAATGTAGACCCTGCGACAAGTCTGCCCCGACCATCAGGAACTTTCAGAGTTAAACCGCAACGTCGATCCAGAAGTACCCACGCATCAGTGTTTGCTCGTGAAAGTCGATGCAGTTCCGGAATGATCACGACCGGAAACTCCAAGCCCTTTGCCTGGTGAATCGTCATCAGACGAACAGCGTTTGCCGCTTCGTCAATTTGCCCTTCACTCTCACGACTGCCAATTGCTTCAAACTCCTCCACGAAACGCACAAAGTCGCGAATCAGATGGTGCCCAGACCGCTCGAAACGGGCTGCCAGTGTGAACAGACGCTGTACATTCGCGAGCCGCTGAGCGCCATCGAAGTTTGCAGCGATCACAGCGCTGTATTCAGATTCGTCAACAGCAAAACGCAGCAGATCTTCGATGGAGTAATGGTGCCTGCGTGTGATTAGACGCTTGAGCAAGTCGGCAGCTCGATCCAACAGTTCATGTTCATCGTCCTTTATGAAGGCAATATCGCGGTGATTCTGAAGTGCGAAGAAGAGAGGACGATTCGCCGAAAGTGCTCGCAGTGGATCCTGGATTTCTGTCTCTGACGCACGTGGCGCACACCTCAATGCTAACAGCGCGTTGTCGGAGATCCCGCAGAGTGGGGAACGAAGAACAGCTGCCAGCGCCAGCTCATCAGTCTTGTTGTCGAGGAACCGCAAGAGCTGGATCAGATCAGTGATTTCTTCTCGTTCGTAGAATCCACGGCCCAGGATTGTTTGATAAGGAATGTTTTCCCGTCGAAACATCGACTCGTACACGTGTACCTGAGTCATTGCCCGAAACAAGAGTGCAATATCGCTGTACTGCAGACCCTCAATCGTCTGCATTAAGGATTTGATTTTTGTAGCAACTTGCCTGGCGTCAAGAATTCGAAGTTCTTGATCACCTCGTAGATTATCTTTGACAAGTTTCGTTGCAATTATGAGTTCGACGAGTGGAGGCGCATCTTTGCTTTCACGCTTAACGGTGCTGCTTTCGTGTTCTACGTAGCCAAGCTCAGCGACTCGTTCGCGGAGATCCGCCGGCACGTCTTCAGGCACTTGAAGCAATCGCGCAAACAGATGATTGAAGAAATTTATCAGCGGAGGCTGGCTGCGAAAGTTCAGTTGAAGTGATTTGGCTTCGCCCCCAGCCTCAACAAGAACGTCTGTCATCTCACGAAAGACATCGACATCCGCACCGCGGAAGCCGTAAATAGACTGCTTTCGATCACCGACGATAAAAAGATTCGCTGGCCTTCGTTTGTTTGAGAGAGCGAGTTGTTCCAGCAGCTGCCGCTGTAATCCGTTCGTATCTTGAAATTCATCAACCAGAAAGAACCGGTATCGCTCTGCGGCCCGCGTCAATACTTCCGGAAGTTGGAGTAACGCCAGGGTGCGAACTTCGAGATCATCGAAATCCAATGCAGAGAGTTTTTGCTTCTCCTCATTCAGCCGTTCGTGAATACGAGTGAGCAGACTAATCATTTCCAGCGCGTATCGGCTGGCGAACATGTCGAAGCAGAACTGAGGGATCCTGCCGCGCAACTCTTTGTCCCAAACCAGCTCATCAAGTTGACGGATGTGATCGGTGAGCGGACCAACCGCTCGCGGCCGGATTTCGCGGAACTGTTCGATGGCGTTGCAATAGTCTGCCAGCGTGTCGTGTTCGGGAATATTCGCAAGGAATGATCTGATATCCGGCCAGTTGGACAAGACTGTGGCCTGACTATTTCTCGCGCCAGGCGTTGTGATTCGCTCGTTGCGGAATCTTGTCATCGCTGAGTCGAGTTCAATGAGCGCGTCCGCGTGTTCAGCCTCGGTAATGTGACTTCTCCCGGTGGTCGCTGCGAGTTCGTCCAATGAAAGTCCTTGTCCGCGTACGTCGCGATACAGTTGGGCCAGCGCTGCCGCCAATTTACTTCGACCTATGCCGAGTGTTAGACGTGAAACCTCGACATGCCCACCACTGATAAATTCGGACAGCACATCCTCGACTACTGATTCCAGGAGCATCGCGGCCCGATGTTCGTCGAGAAGCACAAACTGCGGGTCAACCCGGGCCTCAACAGGAAACTCTCTTAAGAGTCGAGCACAGAAACCATGGATTGTGGTTATGACCGCGCCGTCGAGAGTGCGTTTGTAATTAAGCCAGTGTTTGCGTTCCTCGTCGTTTGTTACTTTCAGAATGTCGTCGAGTTTTTCGCGAAGCCGTTCACGCATTTCGTTCGCGGCGCGATTGGTAAATGTAATGGCGACGATCTGATCGATAGAGAGTTTTTGTGTGCTAAGAATATGAAGATAACGTTCGACAAGCACGGTCGTCTTGCCGGAGCCCGGTCCCGCGGTCACTGCGATGTGCTTACCGATTTCGTAAGCCGCAGCTGCTTGTTCCGGTTCTAGTTCGCGCATAAGAGTATCCACAGATTACACAGATTAAGAACTCAATTCAGTTAAGTTGAGCGGTCTAGCTCCAATCATATGGACAGTTGGAGCCTAATCACTCAACTTAACTGACAAAGCTCTTAATCTGTGTAATCTGTGTAATCTGTGGATAGTCTCTTCTTCCTTTCGATTCGGTAGCGTTCATAACGACAAACGGCCCGGTAATCACAAAACCGACAAGTCTTTTTTCCTTCCGCAGGGTTCACTAAGAACGTGCCGCCTCGCATTCCGTCAATGAACTGCCACAATCTGGAAATTGCCTCATCCCTTACCTGTTGCCATTCTTCATCACTCAGCAGCGCACCGACGCCATGTCCGATTTGTGAGTAATTGCGATCGCTCTTGCGGTGAAGACCCTTATTGCGGCGATCTCTTGAACCGCGAATAATGTAGTAACCGCCTCCGGCAATTCGAGATTCGGGCAGCAGCAATTTCTCCAACGCGGCCAGGTAAATGGGAATCTGCAGACTGCGTCCGGAGCGAATGTCGTCTTTTGAGTTGCCCGTACTGAGTTTGTAGTCGTAGGCGATCAGAGTGTTGTCATCGGCGAGGTCGACCCTATCAATCTGGCCGCTAATCTTTATCGCTTCTTCTCCCACGAACGTACCGCGCGTCAACTCAAGAGGCTCGGCCCTCGATGCCGGATCCTTTGCCGACGAACGCGTATTGCCGAACGCGATTTCAAAGTAAGCTGGAAGCACCCCTAATTCTTGAGCCTCTTCCTGAATACGCCTCTCGTACAGCAGCACTTGCTCCAGCAGAATCTGTCGAATCTCTCGATCGATTTTCCAGATTTGCCGGTTCAACGGCGGGACGACATGTTCATGTTCGTTAAAAACGCTGTCCGCAATTTCGCGTAACTCCTTCTGCAATGCTTCGCGAGTAACTGCATTCAGAGGCAGGCGACGATACCGCTCAAAAAAGCGTCGCAGAATGTCGTGCAAAAGTTTTCCAGCATCGATTGCCTGCAAATCAAGCGCGGCTTCACCGCGCGGCTCGAGCCGCAGCAGACGTTGCGCAAAAAATCGGTAAGCACAATTTCCATAAACGCTGAGTCCGCTGGCGCTGTGCACAAATGCTTCACCGAATCTCAACTTGATCAGCCGCAGCAGATCGGGATCGGTAATTTGCCCATCGTAAGGACCGAACCCACTGTTCGCCCGCTCTCTTTCGATCTCAATGCGTCGCAAAGCTGCAGGTGTAATTAGTCCGTCATTCCGTGCGAGCGTCAGCAGTTTCTTGACCCGCGGCTTTGGTAGAAGACTTTCTTTGTCGCCATTGTTGAGGTGTCGCTCTTGTTGTCGCACTAAAGCGATCTTCAATTCATTGGCGCTCGAGATCGACGTGATTTGTTTGCCGTCATAGTCTCGCCGAACAATCTCAGCTTTGATTTCCAAGGGCGCAATTGCCCGTCTCAGTTCATCGATGTAATACGAAGCTACGGTCTCGGAATCGTCTTCCAACATCAAGGGTCGTGTCAGGTACAACCGTTCCGAAGCACGGCACGCCACCTGATAAAAATAGTGCTCCTCTTTGAGCAGAGTGTTTGGCGAGATGTCTTCCAGTATGAGGCCGTAACGCTTCAGCCGATCGCGCTCCTCGTGGGGATAAATCCAGTCGCGCGAGGCACGCAAAGGAAAGCCGCCTTCAATCAGTCCGGCAACGAAAAGTGCGCGGAAGCGAAGACCGCGTATATCGGTAGCCTCGAGAACGCGCAATCCACCGCGGTTAGCGGCGCCGGAGACTTGTGTTTGCGAAGCAAGTGCGCGCCGAACTTCAGAAATAAAGGTCGCGAGCTTTGTCGTATTGGATTGCGCTTGTGCTTTGGAGACCGCGATCTGTGCCAGCTCAATACTTTTTATGGCAGCAACGAATGATCGTCGCAAACATTCCAGCCCATTAAAGTTGAGCATGACTTGCGGTATTTCGCGCTCATCGGAGCTGAACCTAACGGGCGTTGTAATCTGCTCTTTAAACTGCAAACTTTCGAGGAGCCGCATTAGTTCCAGGCGCAAGGTTGGAGGGTCAGCCTGTTGCGGAACTGCTTGAATCAATTCTGCAAATCGACGTATGACCAGGGCGGTCCAGGCAAGTGCTGCGGGATGGATGTCGCGTGACGGGCGCCGTTTTTTCTCGAGCGCTTTTTTTTCGTCAAGATTGGCGGTTTCAGCGTTCTCAACCTGATCTGCGATATCCGGATCTCGATCGAGCGCCCCGGCATCAATGTTCAATAACTCTTTTGTTGCTTCCGCCGTGGGAAGTTCTTTAATCAACTGCTTTGCTCTGTCTAGCCATTTGGCAACCGGTAGTTCGCTTCCGACATATGCGAAGGCATTCTCCAACGCATCAGCATCCCACAGACCGATCCGATGCCGCCGCTTCAACCGTAATATTTCTTCTTCGTTTCTTGGTTGATTCTCGTAAAGCAGATCCAGATATTTTTCGTCGAATTGTGCCGACAATGTTTCCAAGTCGGCTTCACCCAATCGAAAATATTCAGACTTTATCAGATCGGCAAGAGGTGCAATTCTCAGGGAATTCTTATCTGCCTCTGAAGCTTCCTCGAGCATCATGAGAAGTTTGAGAACAGCGCGTACACCCGGCACCTCGATCGTGTCGATGTGTGGCTCGAGGTTGATCGGAACCTGCTCCTCTGTGAAAACGCGTGAAATGATCGAGGCATATGAGGCCCGCTGCCTTACAACCAGGGCGATGTCGGCAAGGCTGTAATCTTCGCGCAAAACCAGTTGCTTAATTTCGCGTGCGATGGCTCGTATCTCTGTGTCGCGATCGCCGCATTCGAGGTAACGAATGTTGACCTGGCTCTGAGCGTCTTCAACCGAGGGAGTGACTGATGTTTGCGTATTGAAGAGTTTTTGCCGCAGTGAAGCTAAAGCACCATGAGTTGAATCATGCTCTACCGTGTCGATGGTCTTGAACTCCGCAATCGAACGGAGCTGTCCGATAGTTTCCTGGAAGGGTAGAAAGATCTCAGGATTACGATCGTCATAATCGAGATTTACGAGCGTCTGAGGAATAGTCGGAATTAGGCTGCGCAGAATTTCTCCCTGAACCGGGGTGAAATCGAAGAAGCCGTCGAGGATGAGCAGCTTGACGTTCCTCAACCAGGGAAGCTGCATCTCGCCGCGCAAGACCGTGAGTGCGCATAACTGATCGGCGTCGTCCTCCGTGAGTTGATGGCGTGCGAGTATGTCGGAGTAAATCGCATAAACCAGCGCAACCTCATCGTCAAAATCGATTTGTGATCTGCCCGTTGTGTTATCCGTCCTCAGGTCTTGTTTACGCTGTGCGACAATCGCTGCAAGCTCTTCTGCAGTTTTTCCCGCTCGTTGTATCTCACCAATCAGACTGGCGATTGTATTCACACAGCCGTCACGAGATGCCAGGGGCGCAAGTGCCTTCAGCTGTCCGGTCGCTTGGAGCCGAGCCAGCACTTGGGAAATGAGGCTGCGCTTGAGTGGTAGCTCATCGCGATCAATGGGAATTCGCGGCGTCAGCCGCTGACCCTCCGCGTCAATTGCAGTATTGAGAACTTCTCTGACGAATCCGCGAAAGAGATAGACGGGCAGCTGGCCCCACACACCGCGATTCTTCAGGCCATCGAGAATGCTTTGCGTTACAAGCTCGAGGAGTGGCCGCGAAGCCGCGAGATAAAGAAACTCGTCGCTGCGATTGCTTGCGACGAGTTGAGCACAGCGTTCGATGAGGTGAGCGCGGTTGTGGCCCAGGACGGGACCCAACCAGATTTCATTAACCACAGTTCCCACAAATAAAAACCATCCGCAGATTACGCAGATTACACAGATTAAGAGCTAAGACAGGTACGTTGAGAGGTGAAGCTACTCTAGTGCTTTGATAGAGCAATAAGACTCAACCACGAGCAATAAGACTCAACTCGCCTCCCTTAGTCTTAATCGGTGTAATCGGTGTAATCTGTGGATACTCTTTTAGCTTTCTCCAGCAGTAGCGCCTTGAGATTTCAGCAGAGGTAATTCCTCGTCGCCATTCCCATCAACTTCACCGGCGACGAGATCTGGGAAGAGGCCTCCCTCATCGAGAGCCAAGGGCCGCGCAGCCTTATCGATAGATTCCAGGGTTTCTATTTCGTCACCCGCAATGGCGCCGCGCTCCTTAAACTTTCTAGCGGTGACGAGTACGCGTGCTTCAAGCGAGCGCACTCCCTTGTTATATGAATCGAGCGCGCGATCGAGATTTCTTCCGATATCATCAAAATGATTTGTAAACACCCGCAAGCGATCGTAGAGCGTCTTAGCCAGGTTGCTGACTTCCTCTGCATTAGTCGCCATCTGTTCCTGACGCCAACCATAGGAGACAGCCTTCAATAAGGCGATGAGCGTTGTCGGAGTGGCGATGAGGACTTTTTCAGTCACACCATCTTCGATCAACTTGGGATCCTGCTCGAGTGCCGCAGTGTAGAACGTCTCACCAGGCAGAAACAGCAACACAAATTCCGGCGTTGGTTGAATGGCATCCCAATACGATTTGCGACTCAAAGATATGATGTGAGTGCGGACGAGTCGTGCGTGCTCCTTCAATTTGTTTACGCGAATCTCGTCGTCCGACGTGGAGATTGACTCGTAGAAAGCATCGAACGGAACTTTCGAATCAACCACAATCGTTCGATTGCCGGGAAGACGCACGATTAAATCCGGTCGAAGACGGTTTTCATCGGTGTTGACGGTTTCTTGTTCAATAAAGTCGCAGTATTGCAGCATGCCCGCAAGTTCGACCACGCGGCGAAGCTGTATCTCACCCCATCGTCCACGCACGTGAGGCGCCCGCAAGGCTTTCACGAGATTGCCTGTTTCAGCCTGAAGTTGCGATTGTGAACTCGCCAATGCTTTTACTTGCTCGCGCAGTTCTGAATACGCCCCCGCACGAGTTTTTTCTAACTCACCGATTTTTCCGTCTACCTTTTCCAGGGACTCCTTCAATGGCTTTACCAGTTCATCGATCGCCTGCTTACGCTGTTCTAGATCGCCTTTGGCACTTTCCTGATAACGCTCGAGAGTTGCTTTGGCTAAATCAATGAATGATTGATTGTTGCTGCGTAGAGCGTCAGCCGAGAGTGCTTTGAATGCATCAGCAAGTTTTTTCTGGGCGTCGTCAATAAGGGTTAGCTTCTCCTGATTCGCTTTGCGCTCCTCTTCCAGGCGCGCTTGCAATGCTGACTGTCGTGCGAGCCCAGTGGCGTTTTCTGTGCGAAGCGCCCCGGATTCAACGCACTCGCGATCGAACATTTCGCGCAATTCGCGGATTTGATCTTCCTTTGCCGCTATGCGCTCGATGAGGGTAGCCCGTTCCGTTTCAGCCTCAGCGCGAGTTTGATCGTATACAGTTTTGTCTTTTCCACGACTGAGTAGCCAGACGACGGCGGCGCCGATTCCAAATCCAATGATTGTGAGTGCCAAAGTGGTAAGCATCAGTTAATCAGTTTCTTTCGTAAACAGGTACGAGAATGACAAGGTAAAGGACGTCGGAAACCAGTGTAACAGACTTGTTGCGTGAATGAAATACTGTGTCAAGCACGGGCCTGTATCAGGAGCAGGAGCAGTTGGCAGGAACACGATCAACGATCGCTTTCCTGCTCCTGTCTGCTGCCCCTGCTCCCGATCAGTTGGGTTGTTCTTTCCGTAACGCTGACCAACGATTCCGGGGACGGGTTTGTCGGGAGAGATTTGTCAGCTAAAGGTAATTCCTTCGGACCCTCCGTCACAGGCAGTGAAGCACCTTTACGAATCGCATTCAGTACGCCGCATGATGCTACGCCGACTCCACCGATCATGAGAACGGCGGTAACTAAGCCAAACCATTTTCCTAAATCAAAATACTTATTTGCGACGAGCATCAAAACGGCGATTCCCACGATGATCATTCCGATCGACAGCCATTTAAACATGTACTGAACGATTGCCTGCTCACGATGCGCCTTGTCGAGCTTGCTTTGTGACGGAGCGATCGATGATGAGTGTTGCGCAACAAGGTTCCCGACTGAGTCCAAACTCATACCGCAGCTTCGGCAAAACTGCTGCTCAGCTGTTGCAGGTTTTCCACAATTAGGGCAGTGCATGAAGTTGACGCCTGAATTCTGGGGCTATAGGACCTATAGGACTTATCCGACCTATTTTTATCTTCCAAAACAAGCAACCATCCGCTCGTAAATCTTCCGCGTAACCCGAACATCGTTCAGATTGTATTCGCGGATTTGCGCGAGTTTACCAGCTTGATACAGATCAAAAACTTTGCTCCCCTCGACGTCAGCTGTTTTACTGGATTCGATCCCCAGTGCCCAGGCGATATCGTCCAAACTTACTCTGCTACGTCGATCACCAAGCCACCATTGCCGCATCGTGTCGAAAACACCTCTCACGTTGTACTCCGCCAGATTGACAAAAGGTCGCGCTGAGATGCAATGCACTAAACACCGCTGAAAGATAAACGGCAAATCGAATCCGACAATGTTATGGCCGACGAGTTCGTCAAGATCCGGATCAAATGCCTGCATGAACGTCAAAAAATCAGTCAGCGCTTTCTTCTCAGTTTGCTCGTTGCCCTCTTCATCTATTCCGAATACGTGCTCCGTCTGTGGTTGTTCCAGACCGCCGAGATCTAAACCAGGAATTGGTCCGACATGTACCGCGATAGAAAGGATGCGACCTGACGTTGCGTTCAAAGAGCCGAGTGAATAGCAGCGTTCCTCTTCAGCGGCGATATCTTCTAAATATCGTTGTTGTTGTTCGAGCCGCATGTTGCCCAGCCGCAATAGTCGTTCGAGCTGTGGACCAACGCGCTCGCGAAAGTCAGGCAGGGTCAGTGTCTCGATGTCGAAGGTGTATGCCTTTGGCAGAATTGGATCCGCTCCCTGATGTTCGCGGTACTGCTCAACCGTAATCGGGCGGTATTCGGCGACGACGAATTGTGGTCTATCCTGGTACGACTCGAGTTTGCCTGTGATTCCCCAAAGCCCCGGAGTGAGTTGCTTCTGGGTGTCGAGAACTTCTCCCCAGATTTTAAGAGAGAGTATCCCACTGGCGTTTCGCGCGGTTGCATCGCAAAAGAGCCGACCTTGCTGTGTTCGACGTTCGCGGGCTTGGGTGATAAGGACGATCAGCCAGACATCTTCACCGTGAGGTATCTGGGGAATGGGGATATTACCTTTCATATCTGAAGTTGATTGTAGTGCAAGTCGAGAAACCGGAGTCATTTGCCATATCTCATTTTCCATTTCTCATTTGTCATTTCGGCATCTACGGCACTAAAACAGTTTTCCGATTAAGCTTAGTAGAGTCCCGATGAGGACCATAGTCACAGTTAGCGCAAATACTATGGAGACCGCCAGCGCGACCGCGTCATCGGTTTCCTGCTGCTCCTTATTCATCCTGAATAGATACCACTGTGTACGGAGGAATCGGCGTCGGGTGGATTTGCTTAAAGCAAATGTCCAGCTGATGGCTGCTAATGCTACGAAGAATAATAATGCAAAAACCACGTTTATGTGGCTCATTTCTATCCTGAATTTAAGTCAGGTGGAACTCCATCCGGAAAATTGACAACTAAGAGACTCGCGGCCGCGAATTTTTAATCCAAAGATCAGAAAGCAAATGAAATGACAAAGAAAAATGTCAAATGATATATGACCAATGATTCAGTTCTTCAACCTCGTTTCTGAACCTCCTTGGCAATCCTTCCTGTGAGCATCATCGCGATCATTTTGTAGTCACCCATGAACGACCAAAGTGGATACTGAAATGTTGCGGGTCGATTCTTTTCGATCACAAAGTGTGCAAACCACGCCGCGCCGTAACCCGGTATCAGGCCGAGCGGAATAAACCACCATCGTCCTGACACGATGAAATACAGCATGACACCCGTTCCGATCACCGTGCCGATCAGGTGTAACCAACGCGTGCCTGGTTTGCTATGTTCGGCGACGTAAAACGGCCAAAAGTCTTTGAAGGATGTGAATCTTCGATTAGACATTACAAAACGGGAATCATTGCTCAATGATTCAACTAATATTTTCGGTTTTCAACCCATCAGCTTATGAAATTGTTCTTGACTGACAGGTTCGATTCCTCGCAGCTGAAGATTCTCATCAACGTGCGCTACCTTGCTCATGCCAACTAAAGCTGTTGTGATTCCCGGTGTTGACCGGACAAACTGAATCGCCGTCTGGGCATCTGTCGCTAGCGAACCGAGAGTTGTCCGAACTGCAGCCGGCAGATTCTGAGCGACGCGACCCTGAAGTAACGATGCGCTTGCGACAACTGTTATACCAAGGTGTGCTGCGGCCTCCAACAGTGAAACACTTTTACCGTCGATAGTTTCATTCCTCAAGGTTAAGGCTTCGGGCATTGCGAGGTTATAAGGCAGCTGAACAAAGCGAAACCCATGTGACTCGCCCGCGATACCTCGGGCCACGTCCTCCATACGACCTAAGGAGTGATAATCAGAGGAGCCGCTTTCAACCCGAAAGCCTTTCCAGGTAGCGACACCATACATCCGCAATTTGCCTCGGTCGCGATTGTGTTCAAGCGCCTCAAACGCAGCTTTCAGTCGAAAATAGAACTCCGATTCGCTGACGTAGCTCAGCTGTGACTCCGGATTGTGGATGTAATACACGTCGACACATTCGAGGCCAAAGTTTTCCAGTGACTGATCGAGTTGATTTTGCAGATAGGTCGGCGTCATGCAGTGGCTACCGCCGACGATGTCGTCGAACGTGGCGATTCCTGGCTTAATGAATGTCTCTTCGACGTAACTGCGAACGTTACTTGGCGGTGCCCCATCAAACGGAAGGTAGCCACCCTTTGTGCAGATCAGAAATTCGTCGCGCGCGAAGCCGAGTTCATTAATCAGTATTTTTAGTGCCGCACCTATTGATCGTTCGCTCCGTTGGAAGCGATAGTTGGCGGCGGAATCGATTACATTCACGCCTGATTGAGCGGCTCGTACTACTGCATTCTTGTAGCCCTCATCAGTTGCGTCATTGGGGTTGCCGAGGTAAGTACCAATTCCTATGGATGAGAGAGCGAGACCCTGTTGGTTACGAAAATGATTAGGCGCCGCGACGTCGACAAATCGTTTTGCATATCGATTAGTTCCGTCTGAAGTGGCGTGACCCGCTAGATGCATGTTGTGAGCGGATGTTAACACGAATCTCTAAGGCCTCGATGTAGGTGCAGAAACGCTTGACTACATCAGCGCTGAATTCGGACGGGCCTGACTGAGCCAGCGCTATGTTGCGATACAAAGCCTTCTTAACCAGCGCCGAAGGCGCGAAAGAAGGTAGCCAGGGGCAGGCGCGAAGCGCCGCAGCCCCTGGGTCACGCGCGCCGAGTTTGCTTTAGCCCTGAAAAGGGCGGCAGAAAACTACCAAACGTAACGGTCGTCATATTCAATCCCGCTCAATTGCAAGAGCTCCAGATACTCCTCCTGAAAAGTTTTTCGACGATGGTGCTTCTCCTGATTGAGGATATATTTTCTAACCCGTTCAATCTGCGATGGACTGACAGTTAAACCGAGATAGCCTGTTTGCCATTCGAATTTTCTTTGGCCCACCTCTTTGTGAACCCAGCCTGACGAGTCCGCCTTAATATCACGCAGTACATAATCCAAGCGATGGGTGGCACGCAGGCCTACAAGCAGGTGCGCATGATCTTCAATGCCACCTATCGCGAGAGGAACGCCATCAATCCCTTTCACAATTCCACCAAGGTAGCCATGCAGATTTGCGCGCCAGTCTTTTGTGATTAGCGGTAATCGTTCTTTCGTACTGAAGACCAGATGAGAGTGAAGACTGAGATGAGTTGAAGGCAGGAGGAACCTCCGTGTGTGAGAATGGTAAACCTTCCAGAGATTCTACGTTACGCGGCTAATTCTGTCGCCCTTTTCAGGGCTCGAGGATCTCTACCGTGGGTAATCCAGGGGCTGCGGCGCTCCGCGCCTGCCCCTGGCTACCTTCTTTCGCGCCTTCGGCGCTGGCTGAGTCGAATTTTCTTTCGACTCCGGTGTGGCTTAATGAGGGTGTCTATCGCGCCTTCGGTGCCAGGTGCTTCCTGTGGTAGCTTGCTTCCATGTCCTACTTCATTAATTTCCACGACTTTGAAGGAGCGCAGCCGCAGAAGTTTTTTAAAGCCACGCTGTGGCAGGGTCAGCATGTGATGATTGGCTTGAACTGTCTTGAGCCCGGTCAGGTGCAAGCCGCTCATGCACATGCCGGCGCCGACAAATTCTACTTTGTGTTGCGTGGTCGGGGTCTTTTCACCGTTGGTGACGAACAGCGAACCGCGGAAGCAAATATGCTCGTCGTCGCGCCCGCTGGTGTTGCTCACGGCGTCGAGAACACTGGCGATGAACGGTTATCTCTGCTTGTTGCAATTGCGCCAGGTATCAAATAAGGCAATCAAATGAGTACAGCTGAGCGAACAGAAACTACCCGTACTTCTTGTCTCGACATTTCGCGCGAAGCTATCGATCACCTCGCCGCAGAAGCAACCAAACTAGTGTACGAGTACTTCAGCACCATTGATGCTCGACGTGTCTTCCCTGAAACCTTCGCCGGCAAAACCACCACGCTCGTGGATACCGAGCTCAGTCTCGAAGGGGAACCGCTTGAGAAGATCATTGAAGAATGTCGCACGGTGATCGATTTAAGTCGACAAAATGGTCATCCTCGATTCTTTGGCTACGTGGCATCTCCCGCGACTCCGGTTGGCGCTTATGCGGACTTAATAGCCTCCGCGCTCAACGCAAACATTACATGTTGGCGCTCGGGTCCTGCTGGAACCGACATCGAGAAGATGGTTGTGCGTTGGCTCGGCTCCCTCATTGGTTACGGCGACAACTCCCGCGGCTTAATGACAAGCGGTGGTTCAATGGCCAATCTGATAGCCATTCTTGTTGCCAGTCGCCACAAAGCCGGCGCGGACGTCTCCTCAACAGGACTATGGAATTGTGAAAGACCTTTAACGCTATATGTCTCCGAAGAAGTTCACATGTCTATACCAAAAGCAGCAGACATTCTTGGGCTCGGAAGAGATCATGTTCGCATTCTTGAGTGTGACGACAGTCTGCGAATGAACGTTAGCGCTTTGCGAAAAGCGATAGTTGAAGACTTAGCTCAAGGGTTGCGGCCATTCTGTGTTGTCGGTAGTGCAGGCACTGTCGCGACAGGTGCTATAGATCCGCTGAATGAAATTGCTGAACTAGCGAACGAGTTCGACCTTTGGTTCCACGTCGACGGCGCGTATGGAGCTCCTGGCGCGCTCGATCCGGCGAAAAAACAATTGTTTCGAGGAATGGACCGCGCAGATTCACTGTCGCTCGATCCTCACAAATGGTTGTACGTTCCTGTGGACGCAGGATGTTTGCTGTTTCGTGACGATGAAGCTTTTCGACTGGCGCTCAGCAGCCAGGATGCGGAATACATAAAGACGCATGGCTATAGCGATGACGAAGCGTTTGCCTTTTGGGATTACGGTGTCGAATTGTCGCGCCGGTTTCGCGCGTTGAAAGTTTGGCTGACCCTTCGTTACTACGGCGTGCGCAAGATTGCTGAGGCAGTCACCGATGACATGAAACTAGCTGCTTATCTTGGACAGCTCGTGGATGAAGCAGACGACTTTGAATTACTCGCACCTGTAGAGCTAAGTATTTGTTGCTTTCGCTATGTGCCGCCGGATACGCGAGCTGGACTAACAAAGGCAGACGAAACTGCCGCAGCGGGGATTAATGAGCAGCTGGATCAACTGAATGCGCGGATCATGAGTGCGGTACAAACGGGTGGACGCGCTTACATATCAAATGCGAACGTTCGCGGACGTTTTGCGCTGCGCGCTTGTATTACTAACTTCAGGACGACCAAAGCGGACATAGAAGAGACAGTCAGAATTATTCGAAGCGCAGCCGAGTCACTTTCCGGAACTGAATGAGTACCGTCGAGGGTAAGTATTACGAACAGGAACTTCACGTTGCGGTCGACCTTGCGCGTGAGGCTGGGGCCGCGATTCTAGCGTTGTATAAAGGACCGATTGACGTCGAGCAGAAGAGTTACGCCGACGATTATGAACCAGTTACAGAAGCCGACCGAGTTGCAAACAGGATCATTGTTGAGCGGCTGGCCTCTGAGTTCCCCGGCGATGGAATACTTGCCGAAGAGTCCGTCGACACGGAGCGGCGGCTCGAGAAGCGACGCGTGTGGATGGTAGATCCACTCGACGGTACTACGGGCTTCATTCAAGGTAATGGCGACTTCGCAGTCCAAATCGGCCTGGTTGAAAATGGCGAATGTGTTGTCGGTGTCGTGTACCAACCGCTAAGTGGATTGATGTATCGAGCAGTTCGTGGCGCAGGCAGTTGGGTAGAGCGACCAAATCTGCCGATTGAGCTAGCGATAGTTTCGGATCATACCGATTTGATGAAGATGCGTTTAGCCGCTAGTCGATCACATCGAAGTCCGCGCATGAATCAAGTGGTCACGAGCCTGGGGTTTCGTGAAGAAGTGCAGCGTGGTTCAGTAGGAATAAAGGTGGGCTTAATCGTGGAGCAGGAATGTGACGTCTACATTCATCTTTCGCCAAGAACCAAACAATGGGACACATGCGCACCGCAACTGATATTGACTGAGGCCGGCGGTCAGCTGACGGATCTTTTTGGGCAGTCACTCTGTTACAACGTTCCCGATATTCAGAACCGAAACGGCTTAGTGGCTACAAACGGAGTCTCGCATAAACACATTATTGAATCCCTCGCACCACTGCTGGCGGAGTTTGGTAGAAAGCCAGTCAGGTCTTGCTGATTTGCCGGTGAAATCATGAAAGCCGGACGGCGGAGTCGTCTCACATACCTGTCCCTGTGTCTTGTGCCGCTGCTGCTACTCGCGGCATTCAACTATTGGAACGGGCTGAGGCTTGTCGATCGGACTGTTGCTGACGACGTTCAGGATCAGTTGAACGACCTCACTGCGGACATTGATCACCATGTACAGCGACAAGAGACAGAAATACGACGCATCGTTTCGTCAAAAGCCGTCGAGAACTTCCTGGACTCCTTAACTTCCGTAGAAAATCAGCGGCCTGGCGACCAGATACCTGCAGACGTCGTATCGAGCTTTGCTGGTCTTCTCGGACAACATGGCGGTCCTTTTAGACTGTCGTTATTCGATCGCAACCGTGTCCTCAGACTGCAAGCAGAGAGGCCGCTTGATGCTTCGGAGACCGTGGTGTTTCGCACAACTGATTTCGAGGCACAAACACTGCCGGCCGAGGGCGCGCCGAATCTTCAGTTTTCGCAAATACCACATACGTCTACGTGGAGATATTCAACGCCACTATTTAGTGAACCCAAGGCGAACCGCGGAGCGTTAGTGGCTGAATTGGACTTGGCTGAGGTCTTTTGGGATCGCAAGAGCCGCAAGGAAGATCGCACGGGTGACGCCTCATCCAACCCGGATGTTGTCGTTTGGGATCACGAGGGAAGGATCATTTACCACCCACAACGTTCTCTTCAGCGTCAACCAATTCAGAACGCATTCCCGCAGCTAGCGCGCATCGCTCAAATGCAAAATAACGGGATATACCAGCAGCAAACCTCATCGGGTTCTGATTTCCTGATAGCCTACGCTCCTTTACCCCGACTCAATATCACGGTCGCTGTCGGACGCGATCGTTCAAGTGCGATCGCGAGTGCCCGTCGCTGGGGGTTGGCCGGATTCGCTCTCGCGTTCGCTTTTGCAATCGCGGCCGCGCTTTTAATAGACAGGATTGCACAGCGGAAAGCAGCAGGAATTGTAAGAGTCTCTGAAGGACTAACAGCCGTAGCTAAAGGACAACTAGACCAGCGCGTCGAACTCCAATCTACGGACGAGGCGCGGGCGATGGCAGATGACCTGAATGTTCTTATGGAGCGCATGCGCGCTCAGTATGCGCGCGAAGCTGAGGCGCGACAATTTGAGTCGTTCTTCCGACTTTCCGCCATGTTGACTCACGGCTTAAAGAACGCAATTGAAGCCTTGTCACTCATCGTGGGGAATATGGAACGTCATTTCAACAACGAACAGTTTCGGATTGACGCAATGAAGTCGTTGACGAGCGCTACGGACAAACTGCGTGCGCTTGTGGCTCGTCTATCCAAGCCGGTCGTTAGTCTTAGTGGAGAAAACACAGTTCCCAAGAAGGTCGATCTTGTACCAGTACTTAACCGCATACTGAAGGCGACCGTTGTAAGCAGTCATCATCAACTCGAAGCAAACCTACCGGCAGAGTTGTTTGCTGTTATCGATGGTGAACATGTCGAAGAGGTGTTCGAAAATCTGATACTAAACGCGCTCGAAGCAATGTCGAACAAACCTGGAAAGCTAACCATAGCCGCAGAGAAAATTTCACGCGGAGAGATAGCGATTACAGTTAGCGATACTGGATGCGGGATCAGTCAGAAATTCATTGAAGAGAGTCTCTTTCGACCCTTCAGAACAACGAAAAAATCTGGAGTAGGCCTGGGTTTATATACCTGTCGTGAAGTGGTTGCCGGAAGTAGCGGCCGAATCGAAGTCGAATCGGTTGAGGGTATTGGAACCACTTTTCGCGTCGTGTTACCATCCGAAGTCCCGTAAGGTTTAGCTGACGTTCGATGCGCTTTGGCTTGGCGACAACCCACCGCGTATCGAACACGATAGGGAGTGCGGCAAGCTCCCCGGCAACCTTCTTGCGGCCCGTCCTCGCTCAAAGTACCTGATCCATCATAGACGCGTGGACCATGCGTTTCGCTGTAGTGCGTCAAAAGACCCGTTAGTAATGGCTGAACAATCCGAAGTCAAGGGAATCGTTTTGGTCGTCGACGACGACGATGCAGTGCGTAGCGGTCTGTATTGGGCGCTGAGCTCCGAGTATAGAGTCTTGCAGGCAAGCTCACGTGAAGAAGCATGCCGACTCGTCGAGGATGAACATGTAGACGTTGTCGTCAGCGATCTGCATCTGCCGCCGCATGTCGACGACATTTCGGAAGGCCTGGCGTTGATAGATGTTGCTCGCGCTCAGGATCCTCCGCTGCAGGCCGTTGTGATTACAGGCACCGACACTCGGCGAGCAGCACTCGAAGCAGTCAACCGGGGTGCATACGGGTTCTTTGAAAAGCCTTTGGATCCTGCCGAAGTTCTGCACATCGTCAATCAAGCCGCGCGAGTGCGGCAGCTTGAGATCGAGAATAGAAGGTTGCGAAACGAGTTGGCGCGTCCGCCAGGTTTCTTGAACCTTCTCGGTTCAAGCCCGGCAATCGAAAATGTTTTGAAACAAGCGAGAGCTGTTGCGGGAACAACCGCAACGGTGCTGATAAGTGGAGAGAATGGTACCGGCAAAGAGATGCTGGCGAGAGCAATTCACGAAGAAAGTGCGCGTGCGTCTGGACCATTTGTGGCGGTAAGTTGTGCCGCGTTGCCTGAAACTCTGATTGAGTCAGAATTGTTTGGGCATGAGAAGGGATCTTTCACGTCCGCAACGCAAACACGCAAAGGCCGTTTTGAACTGGCTGATGGCGGCACGCTATTTCTTGACGAAATCGGGGAACTGAGTCCCGCAATCCAGGTAAAGCTCTTGAGAGTGTTGCAGGAACGCGCATTCGAACGCGTTGGTGGCACGAAAACTTTAACAGTTGATATTCGCTTGATTGCTGCAAGTAATCGCGATCTTGAGAAGGAGGTCGAAGAGTCTCGCTTTCGACAGGACCTCTTCTACCGGCTGAACGTCGTGCCCTTAGTCTTGCCACCTCTGAGGGAACGAATGGACGACATTCCGATGTTGGCTGCGCATTTTGGTGCGAAAGCCGCACAAAAGTACGCGCGGCCGACGCCACAACTCGACGCTCTATTGCTCGAGGTGCTACAGGATTACAATTGGCCAGGTAACGTGCGCGAACTGGAGAACCTGATCGAACGCCTCGTCGTGTTGGAACGTGGCTCGTCTTTGGGCCTCGAGTTTGTGCCGGAAAAGATGCTGCGCTCTGTGCCGGCTGACAGTGTCGGAGACGAATCCACTCTGGAAGGGGCTGTCGTTGCGCTGAAGCGGCGAATGATCGTAAATGCGCTGAACGCTGAGGGGGGTAACAAAGTCGCCGCGGCGAAACGACTCGGGATCAGTCGATCGTATCTCCACCGACTGATTAACGAATTTGATCTGTAAGAAAAGAATATCCACAGATTACGCAGATTACACAGATTAAGAGCTAGACGGCTAAGTTGACTGGTTAAGTTTCATTCGTTCCCGATTCATTGCGGTAGTACAACAGCTCAACTTACCTGTCTAGCTCATAATCTGTGTAATCTGCGTAATCTGTGGATAGTCTTTTTCTCACTTGCTCCTGAATCGTCAATGCCCCAATATCAGAGCATGGCGAATCTTCAGTTACGGTTACCCGAAAATGTTCCGGGAGATTTTTTTGTCGATTCGACCTGTATTGATTGCGACACGTGTAGCCAGCTTGCACCTTCCATCTTCCGCGATCACGGCGAGCAATGCAGTGTTTACCACCAGCCTGACGGTGACGATGAAACAAAACAAGCAATGATGGCTTTGGTTGCGTGCCCGACGGGATCAATTGGTACGACTAAAAAGCACGCCGCTCGAATTGGTATTGAGGCGTTCCCACTGCATCTCGACGAGAATATCTACTTCTGTGGCTTTACCTCGGAATCAAGCTTCGGTGCTTGGAGCTATCTGATAACTCGATCAGAGGGTGAAGGCGGAAACATCCTTATCGATTCCCCACGGTTCGCATCCCAGCTCACAAAACGAATCGAAGCTCTCGGCGGCATCAAACAAATGCTGCTAACGCACAAAGACGACATTGCGGATCACCGGTTGTTCAGGGATCGCTTTGGCTGCACCCGAACTATGCATGGCTCAGATGGTGCTGCAAGACTGGGAATTGAACGGGTGTTGGAAGGTGAGCAAGCGATCGAGTTGGATAATGATGTGATTGCCATACCGACACCCGGCCACACTCGTGGTCATGTAGTTTACCTTTACCGGCAGAAGTTCTTGTTCACGGGTGATCACCTGGCATGGTCGCCGACCAGAAATACGCTCACGGCA
>DATBSH010000112.1:0-11710 GCA_036559885.1 Pyrinomonadaceae bacterium | reverse complement strand
GGACCGAGAGAGTTTCATTTATTCACGACTCCATTTACTGAGACTGGCCCCGTTAATTGCAAGGCTGCGGTTACCCTTCTAACCGGACCAATCCGCTTGTTCTGTTAAGGCAGATCGTCGACCTGCAAACCGACGGGACTTGCGCCTGCCCCTTTAATAGCATCGATCACTTTGACGACGTCACCATACTTCGTCGAGCGCGGCGCTTTGACAAACACAGTCTTCTCTATGCGTTCGTCTTCGGAAACGTCGCTCCTGGTTTCCATTCCGACTTTATAAGCTCGCTGCTCTTTCCGCTGTTTGAATACCAGCACGAGTTTTTGTGACAACGCGGTGGTGTCGTTGACGGATCCGAGTGAGTCCTGATTTAGCTTCAGCTGGAGATCCGGCGAAATCGAAACCACAAGCGTAAGCGGGTTTGGCTTCAACTTGCTGAGATCTTCGTTCGGATCTCTTTGCGTCGGAATATCAGCCTTAAAACGGCTGGGCTTTAATGGGGTAACCACCATGAAGATGATGAGCAGAACCAGCAAAACGTCAATCAACGGCGTCACGTTGATATATGGTTGCGCTGTTGTACTGCTCTTATTATTTGAATGTTCACCATCCATCGACATCTGGAATTCTCCTCTGTGCTCTTATGTCGCCGGCGCTGCCGCTGCGCCTTTCTTCTTCTTGTCAGCCACCAGTCCGATCTTGTCTACCCCGAGTTTTCTTACCTCGTTGATGACGTTCACGACGTCTCCATAGCTAACGCCGACGCCACTCTTTATATAGACGATCCGATCCTGCTCGTTTTTGATCTTCTGCAGCATAGAATCGACCTGTTCTACGAGCTGCTCTCTTTGAACCTTCTTTTTGCCAAGGTAATACTCGCCATCGTTTGGTATCGAGATCACAATCGACGACTCCTTGATGATGTTCGGATCGACATCCGGGTTATTCATGTTCTTTGGCAGCGCAACCGTGATGCCCTGCTGCAAGAACGGCGTGACCACCATAAAGATGATCAGCAACACCAACATGATATCGACCATTGGCGTAACGTTGATTTCTGATTGGAGGCCGCCACTGCCGCCTCCTAATGCCATTCCCATAGCAAACTCCCTTCAGACCATCACACAGCCGGCGAGCAGATCAAAAGTATCGACGCTCGCCGTGTGTTCGGCTCGTGCCGTTTTAGGCTTTCAGCTGTTTGGTGCGGTTCTTGATGAAGTAGTCGACCAGTTCTGAGGCCGAGTTATCCATCTCCACGACGAAGCCATCAACTTTTCCGGTGAAGTAGTTGAACAGCCACACCGCGGGCACCGCCACGAGCAATCCAAGTGCGGTTGTAAACAGCGCTTCAGAGATACCGCCGGCGACTGCCGCGATACCAGCGGACTCAGCGTTCTTCATACCGCGGAAGGCGTTGATGATTCCGAACACCGTTCCAAACAGACCGACGAACGGAGCCGTTGAACCGATTGTCGCCAAACCCGAAAGGCCGCGTTTGAATTCGGCGGTCTTAATTGCAATTGCGCGCTGCAATGCTCGTTTCGATGCTTCGATCTCGTCGCCGGAAATATCAGACGAAGCTTCGTGCGCGCGAAACTCCTGCAAACCGCTGCTGACGACCATCGCCAAATGTGATTTTCGATGCTTGTCGCTTATGTTAATCGCTTCTTCGATACGATCATTCTTCAGGGCCTGGGCAACACGTGGCGCAAACTCACGTGACTGCTTCTTCGCTGCAGAATATGTCAGGTAGCGCTCCACCATGATGGCGATCGAGTACACCGACATAATCAGCAACACGATGACGACGGCGATAGCGACGCCGCCCATGTTCTTGACCATTTCCGTAAGCGTGAATTGATTCGTGCTGGCCGCTTCTGGGCTCGCGGCAGCTTCCTGCAGAAACATCAGAAGTCCCAGGGCTTTGGTTCCTAAAAGACTGGTTAGAATTGTCACGGTGACCCCTCCAAAAATAGTTTTAGTAGTTTGATAGCAAGCAGAGACGAATTACCTCGGGCCGCGATTGATCACGGCCCGAGTGTTGTAAGTCTCTGCGTTATTGCGCCACGAAGTTGTACTGGATTACGCCGGTAACTTTAACCGGTTGCCCCGAAAGCTTCGTTGGGGAGAACCTGGCCTGACGAGCAGCTTGTACGGCTACCGCCTGCAAGAGCGGATGGCCAGATACAGCGTGTGCCGACACTACGTTTCCGTTCTCATCAATAAGTACCTGCACCACGACCGTTCCGGCAGCATGCGCTGCTCTGGCGATTTGTGGATATGGTGGCTTCGGCAAGCTGATCGCTTTACCATTTAGAACGCCGCCAGAAATAGGAGCGCGTGGAGCTTTAGGCTCCGGTGGTGGCGGCTCGTCTGCGATGTTCACTTTCGTCGGTGCGGCAACAACGGTGCCCACTCCTGGTCCAGCAGGCATTGGATTTGCGGTGGAACTGTCCGCATTGCCGACAATTGTCGTGACACCTCGGCGGACTGGCGGAACGTCACTAGCTTTTGCTGAGATTTCCTTGGGCACCAGCTCGGTTCGCGTAACATCAGCAATCAGCTCTCTGCGAACGTCAACGTTTTGCTCGACCTTTTGCGGCTTGGCTTCCTGTTTCTGTTCAGGCTGTTTTTGTTGCGGAACGGGCACTGGTGCGACAAGTGTCGTGAGCTCGAGCTCCATCTCTCCGAGGTGGTTGTCGTACCAATAAATGCCGGCGACGAAGAACGCCAGCAGTAGTACCGCGTAGATGACGAGAGTGGCGAGAATGAATGAGCCCTTCCGCGACAGGTCTTCCTTGTGCGAACTGGACTCAACTAAATTATCGAACATTTATTGTCCTCCCAATTCCGGCGCCAAATGGATCAGGGGTAGAATTGCAAGTGTTGTTTCTCAAACGCCGACTCAATTTTGCCCGCTTGAGCGTCGTCAAGATTGAAGGGGAAACAGCAGCTCTTGCGATATTGAGCACACCGAATAGAACTGAAGCCGCTGTGCGAGAAAAAACTCGCCGGCCTGCTCAACAGACTGCCGCCGCGCCCAACTTGTTTCCACACACGCAGGGTCGACTCTTGAGTTATTTAATTGGCCAGCAACGGTCGCAGTCTATGCCTCATGACGTTTCAAAGTCAAGCGGTAATTAGACAACGATGTGTGCCAACAAGTTCCCTTATTGCTAAAGAATTTTTGACGCTATTCAGTACCATTCGCGGACGCAAATGGTCAAGATGCAATACTGAATAGCTCAATTGTTTTTAAGCACGACCGGTTCCAGGTGACCGCTTGCCTGCGCGTGGTGCAACGGCCGGCCTGCTGGGCGTTTTGATCGCGCTCTGAACTCCACTCTTTATTGGTCGGTTATAGGCTAGCGCCGCGGCCCGATTTGCGGCCTCGATTCTCTGCTCCCACCACACCATGATTGGACTAGCAATAGCTACCGAGGAATATGTTCCAAATATAATTCCCACCAACAGCGCGAGCGAGAAGCCCCTTAAGACCTCGCCACCAAACAGAACCATCGCTAAGACCGAAAGGAACACCAACCCGGATGTGATTACCGTTCGGGAAAGCGTTTGATTAATGGCGTCGTTTGTAATCTTGTACAACGAATCCTGTCGATGCAGCCGGCGATTTTCACGAATTCGATCAAACACGACGATAGTGTCGTTAACAGAAAAGCCGACCAGCGTCAGCAGCGCCGCAATTACAGTTAGGCTGACTTCCCACTGGAAAATGGAGAAGAAACCGAGCGTAACCAGTACGTCGTGAAAGACAGCGATCACTGCTGCAGCGCCATACGTCCATTCAAAGCGGAACGCGATGTAGACCAGAATTCCAACCAGCGCGGCGAGCGTAACAGCCACAGCCTTGTTGCGCAGCTGCGCTCCCGCAACAGCTCCGACGGAATCTGTACCCTCGATTTTATAAGCAGCGGTTGGATCGGCCTGTAGGTCTACGCCGGGCTTTGCTTCAGGACCAAAAGTATTTAGAGCGTTGCGGACTTGAGCTCTCCCGACATCAACCTGAGCTTGTGTTTGAGAGCCTTCGGCCTCCTCGAGCGGTAATTTGATTAGTACAGTATCCGTCTTGTCAGTTACAGGTTGCACAATTGCATCTTTAATGGCTTTGGCAGTGAGGGCAGCTCGTATCCCTTCATCTGTCGGCCGCTGTCGGAACCTAACGGTCACCACGGTACCGCCTTTGAAATCCACACCGAGATTGAATGGTTGATGTCCCGTAGCCTGGCGGATAACCGCGGAGGCCAAACCCGCCAGCATCAAAACAATGGAAATGGCGATGAACCCGCGCCGGTTGCCGAGCCAATCAATATTTACGTTATGAAAAATTTGGACCATAAGAGTTCTTTAAATACTTAGCGACTCGACCTTTTCCTTCCGGCTCAACTCCCACATGAAAATCGTGCGGGACACATAAACTGCCGAGAATAGGTTTACGAGCAATCCAATGACCAGCGTAACAGCGAAGCCACGAATCGGGCCCGTACCGAACACGAAAAGAAAGAGTGATGAAATGATTGTCGTGACGTGCGTGTCGATGATGGTGATGAAGGCGCGACCGAATCCCTGATCAACAGCCGAAGGAATCGTCTTCCCGGTTCGAAGTTCCTCGCGGATACGTTCGAAGATGAGGACGTTGGAGTCGACGGCCATACCGATTGTCAGAATGATACCAGCGATACCGGGGAGCGTCAGCGTGGCCCCAAAAACGATCAATCCCGCCATCATCAGAATCATGTTCAAAATAAGCGCTACGACTGCGTTAATGCCCGAGCCGCGGTAGTAGAACAGCATGAACAATACGACGAGGGCCAACCCGACTAACGAAGCTCGAACCCCCGCCCTAATCGAATCTTGACCGAGACTCGGACCGACAGTGCGTTCTTCCAAATACTCGATCGGCGCCGGCAGTGCACCAGAGCGAAGAATGAGCGCGAGATCCTCAGCGGATTGTTTGGTGTAGTTGCCTTCGATCATTCCTGAATCAAAGATTTGTGACTTGATGAAGGCAATCGACTTCACTTCATCGTTCAGCACTACACCCATGTACTCGTTGATGTGGGAGCCTGTCCAAGCTCCGAACTTGTCCGCTCCGTCTTTTTTCAACGCAAAGTTAATTTCGTAATCCTGCGTGCTTCCCGCGCGGGTGGGTACAGCGGTCGCGTTTCGAAGCTGACTGCCATCGATCACGGCTGGAGCTTCGACTACCACCCAGCGCTTTGGTTTATCCGCTGAGCCTTTGGAGGCATCCGTAGTTCTCTCAATTCGCTCTCCGTAAGGCAGCACGCGCCGGTTCGCGGGGATCGTGCCTCCCAAAGATGCTTTTGCTTCCTCTTCGCTTGTATACGTTTGGGTCGGAGCAGGAGATGGTGGGCTAACGACGTGAACGAGTTCGAGGCGCGATTCGCCTTTTAATAATAACTTAATCCTTTCGGGATCCTGGACGCCGGGCATCTGCAACAGGATTTGGTGGGAACTCTGAGCACCGTGCGTCTGGAGTGTCGGTTCAGTTACTCCTAACGCATTGATTCGACCCTCAATGATATTGAGTGCTTGTTGCGTCGCATTGTCAGCCAATGTTCGCTGCGCCGCCGCGGTCAGGCTCCATTGCATTCGATTGCCGTTACTCGAGAAGCTCCACATGGAGGTGTCGCCAAGTTCAACCTTCTTCTCGACTGCCTGGCGAACTTCGTTGATCTTTGACGGATCCCCGACCTCCAAGACAACCGCATAGTTGCCACCGCCAGTCTCAGCACGCGCTTGCTTGATTTCGAAACTTGCTGCCTTGGCCGCAGTATCCGCAGCAACGGCGTTCGCCTCGGCCAAATGCTTTAGGTATTCCTCCACCTTTACTCGCATCACGAGGTGCGAGCCGCCCTTCAGATCCAACCCAAGATGAATGTTGGACGCGAGCGTGGCTTTGATTCCTGACCAGGTGAAGTCTCTTAAGGTTGGCTTCCGCCGCGGACCGATGACGAAATAAAGTCCAAGCAGAGTGACGACTGCGATGATTATGGTGCGTTGAAGGAGGTTCTTTTTTTTCATTACCAATCGAATGAACGCGTCTAGCTTTTTCCGACTTCGTCAATGGCTGCTATGGAGGACCGAGCGATCTCAAGGATAGACTTATCCGCACTTCGAATCAGAAAGCTGTTATCGTCGACCTTTGTGATTATGCCGATCACGCCTCCGGTCGTAACTACGCGATCCCCGATCTTCAAGCCCGCAATAGTTTCCTGGAGCTGACGTTGACGTTTTTGCTGCGGACGGATAAGCAGAACGTAAAAGACGCCGATAATCAGCAGCATTGGGATGAAACCGCTGAGTGGGCCTAATCCGCCTTGGAAGAGAGCTAAAAAGATATCCATTCGTTTTTAATTATACAGGTAAGTCGACGCTCAATTGCTTCCTTAGGACAAACAGAGACGGCTGGTCTGCGAACCTATTCACCATTCGCATTCAGCCGCTCGGTGAACTCTCGCCGGAATTTTGGGAAAACGCCAGACCGGATAGATTGCCTCACGGCCCGCATGGTGTCAAGGAAGAACGCCAGATTGTGGTGGGTCAGCAGGATACTGGCGAGCATTTCGCCTGAGAGATAAAGATGACGGAGATACGCTCGCGAGTGTCGGCGGCAGACCGAACAGTTACATCGGTCGTCGATTGGGCGCACAGCTGTCGCCCATTGCGCGTTCTTAATATTCAATTTGCCGGTCGAGGTGAAAGCCTGGCCCGTGCGTCCGTTCCGAGTTGGCAAAACACAATCAAACATATCAATACCGGCGGCAACAGCCTCTATCAAATCTTCCGGAGTACCAACGCCCATCAAGTAGCGCGGGTAAGCGTCTGGCATCTCGGGCGTAATTTCATTTACGACCTCAAACATCGCCGATTTCTCTTCGCCAACGCTTAATCCCCCAAGGGCGTATCCATCAAAACCGATCTCGACGGTCTGCGCCAGGCTGTCTCGCCGCACATTTAAATAGCTCGCCCCCTGAACAATGCCGAAGATTGCCTGTGCACCGCTAACTTGATCGGTGGCAGCAGTTCTTCCTGAGTCCGTTTCTTCGTCCTGCAGCTGATCAAACCGCGACCTGGATCGTTGGGCCCACCGGGTTGTGAGCGACATGCTCTTTATTGTCTCATCGTGCGTCGCATTTCCCGGGGCGCATTCATCAAAAGCCATGACAATTTCTGATCCGAGCGCCGCCTGCACTTCCATCGAGATCTCGGGTGAAAGAAATTGAGGCGAGCCATCAACATGAGATCGAAAGTGCGTTCCTTCTTCAGAGATTTTCCGGAGCGCACCTAAACTCCACACCTGAAAACCACCTGAGTCAGTAAGCAAGGCGCGCTCCCACCCTATGAATTTATGTAAACCGCCGCACGCGCGAATAGTCTCAATTCCCGGGCGCAACCATAGATGGTAAGTATTTCCAAGAATGATCTTTGGATCCAACTCCTTAGTTTCAAGTTCTTCAAACCTGATCCCTTTGACGGTCCCTGCTGTGCCTACAGGCATAAAGACAGGAGTCTCGATCTCACCACGCCTCGTCTTGAGCACACCGGCGCGTGCTTCGCCGTCGCGTGCAATTACGTCAAACCGGATCGGTGGTTGAGGTAACTTGTTGGACTCTTTAGTACTCATATCGGACATCTGCTTGACCGCTCTCTGTAAGCTTGAACATTAGCCGCCTACCTACGACTCTTCTTGTGCCTTTCAATTATTTTCAGCGGAGTGGCAAAGAAGTCGAATTCCTCCCGCAAACGGTTCTGCAAATATCGCTCATAAGAAAAATGGAGTCCTGGTTTCCCGCCTGCCGTGAAAACTACAAATCGCGGTGGCCGAACCCCGACTTGCGTCAAATACTGAACGCGTAGTCGTGACACTCCTCCCTTCGCCGGCGCAGGAGCAACACCTCCTCGCGGTTGAGCGATCGCCTTTTCAAAAAAGGCATTCAGCTGTGCGGTGGGAATACGCCGATTGCGCGCCTCATCGGCCTTCAATACCAAGGGCAGAATGCGGTCGACTCGCTGGCCTGACAGTGCTGAAATCGTGACTACCGGCGCCCAGTCCAAAAACTTCAGTCTATCTCTTAATAGGCGCTCAAACTCAGCCGCCGTGTTTGTTTGCTTATCAACGATCGTGTCCCACTTATTTACGCCCAGGATGATTGAGCAGCCTGCTTCGACGGCATAACCAGCTATGTTCGCATCAAGTGCAGTTACTCCCTCTTCTGCGTCAATGACAACAACAGCGACGTCCGCTCGCCCCAGACTCTTCCTCGCCATGATCACCGAGAGTTTCTCGGCCATCAGATCAGTTTTGCTTTTACGACGAATGCCGGCTGTGTCGATGATGCGAAAGCGCCGCTCCGGCGTATCGAGTACAGTATCGATCGCGTCGCGAGTAGTGCCCGCCACTGGCGATACGATCACCCGATCCTCCCCCAGAATGCGATTGAGTATGGAAGACTTGCCGACGTTTGGCCGCCCGACAATCGCGAGTCCAAGTTCGCGACGCTCTTCCGCATCTGGTTCCGAAGGATCCGGTTGATCTTGTTCGAGAAATTCGATGATTGCGTCCAGCAGTTCGCCAACGCCAATTCCCTGTTCCGCTGAGATTGGAAAGACTTCCTCAAAACCAAATTGATAGAACTCGGTTGCCTCACTCTCCAACTTCGAAGAGTCAGTCTTGTTGGCAGCCACAAACACCGGTTTTCCGGTAGAACGCAGCAGAGATGCGAGCTCCTCATCGAGTTGAGTCACACCCTTTCGGGCATCAACCACCCACACGAGAAGACGCGCCTCATCAATTGCAACATTTGCTTGCTTAAGAATGTTCGCGGGAATAACGGCATCATCGTCTGGGATGATTCCTCCGGTGTCGATTAGAGAAAACCGTTCGCCGGTCCAATCGACTTCTCCATAAATCCGGTCGCGTGTGATCCCAGGCTCATCCCCCACAATAGACCTTCGCTCACCGATAAGACGGTTAAAGAGAGTCGACTTTCCAACGTTGGGTCGTCCAACGATCGCCACCAGTTTTCCCTCGGTCCCTGGCTTCACTTCAGTTGTAACAGTTGATTCCATCGGAGGTCGATAGCTTACAAGTCCTTGTAAACTATGTCATTCGCGCCACTCAGTAGGTTATAATCCGCCCGCTGTTTAGCCCGGAATCTCGCCGCATACCTAAGGCATGTCCAGTATGAAAAGCATGTTAGCAGTAACATTCGTAGTAGCGCTCCTAAGTCTTTCTGTCAGCGCGCAAGAACATAGTCGTCCTTCAAGCACTCCCAGCACACCACGCACGACAAACACACCACGACCGTCGACTAGCCCGAGCAACCTACCAGACACTGGTGGTTGGGTGCGGTTCACCTCTCCCGAAGGCCGGTTTACGGTGTTAATGCCGGAAACGCCGACCGACAAACAAAGTGTCGAGCAGAGTGAGCATGGACCCTTCACAACCCATCTTTTTATTGTGCGAGATACACAAAGCGTCTATCTCATCGGCTGGGTCGATTACGATCCCAACTTCAACTTCAACCGCTCGTTAGAGCTTGAGGCGAACCGCGATAATTTTGTTAAGGGCGTCAGCGCCACACTGTTAACCACAAAAACCTTGGAGATAGATGGATATCCGGCACTGGAGTTTACCTGCGAGACACCCGACAGAATCTTCAAGTCTCGCGTCTACATGGTTGGTCGCCGGCCGTACCAAATTGTAATCGGCTCTCCCAAAGGGCAGGATGATTCGATTAGTCTTAACCGGTTTTTTGGTTCATTCAAGATTAACCGTCCGTAGTTTTTAATTTTCCTACTGCAGGTGGGGCAGTAGTCCGACCGTCAGGTAGGGCTTTGGTTAGGCTTACGATGCCACGCCAGCCCTCCCTGAGGGTCGGGCTACTGTCCCGCAACTGCAAGATAGTACTAACTCCATGACACCGCGTTGCGTGATCTCTAGAACCTACTATGAAACGTAGACAGTTCATTGGAACTACAGCAGCAAGTTGCGTTGTGACCCTGACCACTTCTGTATTGGGTAACAACACACCCTCAACGGAAACACCTCCCACGCCGGCAGACTTCGAGCTTGAGGAGCTGACGATTTCAGATCTGCAGCAGGCGCTTCAGTCGGGCAGGTACTCATCCCGGCAACTCGTTGAAAAGTACACCGAGCGGATCAATGAGATTGACAAGAGAGGCCCGGCGCTTAACTCAGTAATCGAGCTCAACCCGGAGGCGGAGGCGATTGCCACTGCCCTCGACCGTGAACGCAAGGAACGCGGGCCAAGGGGACCACTGCACGGTATTCCTCTATTAATAAAGGACAACATCGACTCGGCGGATCGCATGCGAACCACTGCCGGGTCTCTGGCACTCCTTACCGCACGGCCTACACAGGATGCTTTTGTCGCGCGCAAGCTCCGTGAAGCAGGCGCGGTGATACTCGGTAAGACGAACCTGAGCGAGTGGGCAAACATTCGTTCAAGTAAATCTTCGAGCGGGTGGAGCGGGCGCGGTGGTCTAACAAAGAACCCATATGTGCTCGATCGCAATCCTTGTGGTTCGAGTTCCGGATCGGGTGCAGCACCGGCAGCCAACCTTTGCGCTGCTGCAATTGGCACAGAAACCGATGGATCAGTAGTGTGTCCGTCTTCTGCAAACTCCCTCGTTGGCATTAAACCGACGGTCGGTTTGGTCAGTCGCGCCGGGATCATTCCAATCGCGCACAGCCAGGATACAGCTGGGCCAATGGCTCGAACTGTTGCCGATGCTGTCTCGCTTCTGGGGGCGCTTACGGGAGTTGATCCAAGAGACCCAGTGACCAAGCAGAGTGGCGGCAAGGCTCTTTCAGATTACACGCGCTTTCTGGATAAGAACGGACTGTCTGGAGTGCGCCTGGGAATCGTGCGAAAGAACTTCGGCTTTAATGATCGTGTGGATCGATTGATGAACGATTTGATCGGCGAGATGAAGAAGATGGGCGCAGTTGTTATTGATCCAGCAAATATCCCGACGGCGGGAAAGTTTGACGACTCAGAACTCGAAGTGCTGCTCTATGAGCTAAAGGCAGACCTTAATGCTTATCTCGCCGGGCTAGTTCCACAGGCCCCTGTGAAATCATTGAAGGACATCATTGATTTCAACGAAAAAAACCGCAATCGTGAAATGCCGTACTTCGGTCAAGACCTTTTCATCAAGGCCCAGGAAAAAGGGCCATTGACAAGTAAGGCGTACGTTCAGGCCTTAAGACGAAATCACCTAATGTCACGAACTCAAGGTATCGATCTGGTCTTGAAACAGCACAAACTCGATGCCCTCATCGCGCCAACAGGCGGACCAGCTTGGCCGACTGACCTGGTAAACGGTGATCACTTCACGGGTGGCTATTCAACAGCATCGGCGGTTGCGGGCTATCCGCATATTACAGTTCCTGCTGGATACGTTTTTGGTTTGCCTGTCGGCATCTCATTCTTCGCCGGAGCGTACAGCGAACCGAAGCTAATCAGCATCGCCTATGCTTTCGAGCAAGCAACAAAGGTCCGCCGGCCACCCAAGTTTCTACCGACGGCAGATCTGAGTTTGTAGCCACTCAATGCAGTGGGTCGATAGTCAGTACCGTAACGCGGTAGCGTCGGGTCCAACTTACGATAAAACGGACCTAACGCTTAACAACGACCCGACGCTA
>DATBSH010000111.1:0-21727 GCA_036559885.1 Pyrinomonadaceae bacterium | reverse complement strand
CACCCGCTACCGCGAGGTGGTACTGACCTCATGCCACCACAGTTCGAGTTTTGACACAGCCTCATGAAGTCGGTGGGTTCTTGCTCAATAAATACTCGGCTCGCCCTTAGGACGTGTTTTCCAACGCTTATGGATCCAAAGCCATTGATCTGGATAGCACCGGATCTTCTCTTCAAAAAGTTTACTTAGTCGAGCGGTTAGCCTGCGAACATCCTCTTCCTCATCACCAGACCGCTCCACTTCCACTGGTGGCCCAATCTGCAAAAGATACTTTTCTCTTTTGCTGTCCCACGGCGCAAAGATGGGAATGATCGGAGTTCCCAAGCGTAATGCAAGCTTCGCCGTCATAAAGTTAGTCGACGCAGGCACGCCAAAGAAGTCGACGAAGATTGCTTCATCTTCAAGGGCATTCAGATCGAATAGAAGTCCGAGAACGTCGCCGGACCGAAGTATCTTCACCATCGATCGCGCTGCCGACAGTTTGTCGAGCGTCCGGTTGCCGGCACTTGTCCGATAGCTATCGACCAGCCGCTCGATCTCCGGATTATCAATGCGTCGCACCAAAAAACTGAGCGGATGACCTAACAGCGAGACGCCAAAACTGGTCAGCTCCCAAGCTCCCAAATGCGCCGTGAACAACATGACACCACCCTTGCGCTTCGCGGCCTGCAGGTGTTCGAGCCCCTCGGCCTCAACTACTGACAGGACAGATTTGCCAGAGTTCTTTGGAAAGTGACTGAACAAACCTAATTCACGGCCCAGACTCTCGAAACACCGCTTTAACAGCTTGCGTCTCTGGTCAGAGGTTTTCTCTGGAAACGCGAGCCTGAGGTTTATGTCGCCAGTCCGGCGCAGTTCACGCGTAAATAAATAGGCAATGCGGCCGAGGAACTGCCCAGATCGCATTGATTGTTTAATCGGCAATGCGCCCACGGCGGTTAGAACAAACTTTGCCGCCGCGTATTCGATTGATGTTTGGAGCTTCCCGTGCTTTGCCATCAGGTAAGGACAAGGGGCTTAGTGTAGCAGGTGTCGTAGTTCGCGGCAGCAACAGAGCCAGGGAATTACTGACCCAAGCGGCCATTTCTGATATATTTCGAACGCGGCGCGACAACATTTCGTACAACGCAGTTGGACGCGTCTCTCTCGTGCGGCTAAATCTCTCCTCGAAACAATTTGGCTGGATTGGAGTTGGATGGAAAAGCGCCGAATTCTCATCGTCGATAACAGCGATGAGCTGCGTAGTTTGCTTGAAGAAGCTCTTGGAAAGCTCGGTCACCAGGTCATCGTGTCGGGCGAACGTGAGAAGGCGCTGGTGCGCAACGACCTCGATAGTTTTGATCTGGTAATCAGCGACCTCACTGAAGCCGAAATCAACGGCCATCCTGTCACCGACCTTCATCGTAAACATCTACTCACAGCCACTAACTCAGGTCACGATCCCAACATCATCAAGGCATTCAAGATGGGCGCGGCGAACTACTTGCGCTTGCCTTACGATCATCAGGAGTTACGCGAAATTATTGAGCAAACCCTGTCGTATAAGCTGCGTCATGTCGACGACCCCACTTTACTGCCTCATGTACACGAGAAGATTGAGTTTGAGTTACCAAGCGACTTAGGTTTGATGAACGGTGTACTCGAGTACCTGCAGGAGCGAGTATCAAAACTCGGTCTGATTAGTCCGGAACGCTCGAATCTCTTTATCGCACTGGACGAAGCATTTGTGAATGCGGTCAAGCACGGAAACAAGAACGATCCCAGCAAGCTTCTAAAAATCACTGCTGAACTCTCGCCGAACGAAGCGTGCTTCACAGTTGAGGATGAAGGCGAGGGATTCGATATTAACGAGATTCCGGATCCGTGCGACCCGGCAAACCTCTTCAGAACCTCCGGTCGTGGAGTCCTGCTCATCTACAACATCATGGATGAAGTTGAGTACAATGCGCAGGGAAATCGCGTAAAGATGGTAAAAAGACCTGATGTCCCCGTTGAAACTCAACTAGGTGATCCAAACACCCCTGACGACAAACACGCCTGAAACCCGCCTCGACTCCGCTGAAGCTGAGTTGCGCTCTAATTCTTTTTGGTCTTTGTGGCACTGGTGGTTGGTACCGGCGTTAATCGCCTTGTGCCTCGTGGTCTATTTTGTTGACCCATTCGTCGGAGATTGGGATGGCATGGACTACACCATGCTGTCACTCGCCGGTTACCCATCTTCGATGGCCCTCGGCCGTAATCTCTTCATTTTTGGAAACCACACGTTGTTTGTGATTGCACGATCAATGTTTGGCTTGTCGCCTGAGAATGCCTACTTACTTTTCAAATATGCGGTTGTGGTCCAAGCTCCGTTTGCTGTAATCGCTTGCTGGGTGTTGGCCCGCCAACTTAGCGGCTCGCTATATACGGCAACGACGGCTTCACTCCTGGTTACGTTTTCACCCGTCTTTGTGTTGTACGGCGGTCAGGTGATGACTGACGTGCCTTCTGCTCTGTTGCTCGTGGTGGCGCTGCTGGTCCATCTACGCGGAATTCAAAAGAGAAGTGTTTGGTTAGTCCTTGCCGGGGCGGGATTGATGGGTCTGGGCGTTAACCTGCGCGAAACGGTTGGTCTTTATCTTCCGTGGCTTGTGCTCGCGCCTTTTGTCTGCGGCTGGAAGTTCGGAAGGCGAGAAGCGGCAGTTGTTATAGCGTCGCTTGCGCTGTTTGGGATCTTAGCCTTTGGATGGTTTGCTTACTGGTTCATCACGGACTCTTATTATCGAGGAATCTGGTTTGGCTGGCGTGAATCTATGCGACAAGAAGCGTCGCGTCATCCCGTCGCGCTATCAAACGTGCTTCCTTTCACGATGTATTTCTTCATCAGCGCTCCGTTGGTGTTCATCAGTCTTCCTTTTGCTCCGTTCGAGGAATGGCGGGCTCACAGGCTATCACCTCTACTGCTCTTGTGGCTTACGGGACTGTTCGCAAACCTGCTCTTGTTCTTCAACTACAGCACAACCGTTAACTGGCGCTACTTCCTGACTGGACTTCCGGCGCTGGTTCCACTCGGCGCTCATGCGCTGTTGCGTTTACTCCAACGCTTTACGGGTTCCAGGCGACGCGCCTTCATAACATGTACCACAGCGATCGTGACGCTAGCTCTGATGTTTGGCATCTACGCACGACCGATAAGTTATGAGTTTATCCAGCGACGCGCGATGAGTAAGCAATATAAACAGCGATTGCAGGGCATTCCGACTGACGCAGTTATGATCTCTGGATCTCAAACGATTGCCGTTACGTACTGGGCAGCCATCGGCGCGGGTCGCTGGAAAACAATTGGCACTGGCGGAGGCTGGCCAGGAGATCGTCTGTTTGATGTGATTCAGAATTACTTGAACGAGGGACGGCATGTGTTTCTCGACAGTGATCCGCGTTGGTGGTTACCTTGCGGCTGGCAACGAGACGAGATTCCGATGATTGTCGAACTGGAAAAGCATTTCAGTTTTCGCAAAGTGACGGACATGATTTATGAACTGCGTCCGCCCGGTGACCCTACCGCCACAGACAATCCAAATCTGAAACGGCTGCTGCCTGAGAATCGGCCCGAAGATACGAAGAAGTGTCCGGTTGGTCGCACGTGATGTCCGATACGCTTTAGCTTGTCGTGACGTGCCACAGATTCAACTTCTTCAGGATTCGTTCAATCATCCGTCACCTCAGTTCCGGAAAGAAGTTGAATGTAGGTAACATGACGACAAGCTAAAGCGTATCGGACATCAGAATGCCTTACGAAGTCTTTCTAGCCTTTCGCTATCTTCGGTCGCGGCACAAACGGCGACTTGCTCGAGTGACTGCACTGGCGGCGGTCATTGGCATCACCCTGGGCGTTGCTGCTTTGATTGTAGCGTTCGCTCTCTCTAACGGCTTTCGCGACGAGATGCGCAACAAGATCCTTGAGGGCACGGCGCATGTCAGCGTTATGCGATCCGATGGATTGCCGATTATTGATTACGAGTCAGTTGCTTCGCGCGTAAGACAGATCGAAGGCATCACGGAAGCATCCGCAACAACCTACGATGGAGCGATGGCGACCGGGCCCAGCGGCTCCGCCTACGCCGTATTGCGCGGTCTCGATATGCGCACCGGTCGCTCAATGTTGCCGCCAAGATGGATCACTGAAGGTTCACTTGGATCAATTTTTCAATCAGAAACCGCTGAAGGTCCCTTAGTTCCCGCGGCACTAGTCGGAACCGAACTCGCGAACCGTCTTGGCTTGAAGGTTGGTGATACGTTTCAAGTGACGCCGGCAAATGTGCTGGACACTCGTTCGGCAACTTCGCGTCGCTTGCGAGTAGGCGGACTCTTTCGCTCCGGACTGTTTGAGTTCGATTCGACCTGGATCTATTTGCCCCTCGAGACGGTATCGGCGTACACCGGGTCAAAACACACTGCAGCAGTTGTAAGTGTTCAAGTTGCGAATGTCGATGACGTGAAGCGTGTTGCCAATCAAATTCACAGCCTGCTGGGAAATGATTACAGAACCATCGACTGGCAGGATGCAAACCAGCCTCTGTTTTCGGCGCTGGCATTGGAGCGACGAATGGCACTGTTCATTATCGGTCTAATTATCGCGATCGCGGTTATCAACATAACGACGATGTTGATTCTGGTGGTGGTTGAGCGACGGCGCGACATTGCAATTCTGAATGCCCTCGGAGCAACTCGTTTGAGTATGACGTTGCTGTTTGTCATCGAAGGCGCCGTCGTTGGCGCAGTTGGCGCACTCTGCGGAGTCGTGCTGGGTCTCACGGCATGCGTGATCGGCAATCATTACAAACTTGTAAGCCTGCCTGCGGATGTTTATTCGATCAGCAATGTTCCGCTGAATGCCGGTATTCGTGAAGTCGCGCTATCAGCGGTTGTGGCTTTTGTGCTCAGCGTTCTCGCAACAATCTATCCAGCATTTATTGCGTCACGAATGCGTCCAGCCGAAGTCTTGCGAGACGCAATCTAAAGCAGATCCACAGATTACACAGATTAGGAGCTACGATAGTTAAGTTGAATGATCAAACAACCTGGTTGCGGGAGTACCTAAACTCAACTTACCTATCTTAGCTTCCAATCTGTGTAATCTGTGCAATCTGTGGATCTGCTTCTTAATCGTTTGAAGAATAGTTCATCAGAAAATACATCACCCAACGGCCTTCGCGTCGTCGATCTACGCAAGGCTTTCCTGTCGCCATCCGGGCAGCGCGTTGAGGTACTTCGCGGGTTGTCACTTTCCGCGGAAGCGGGAGAGAGTGTGGCAATCATTGGAGCTTCCGGATCGGGGAAATCTACGCTGTTGCATTTAATGGGAGGCTTAGATGAGCCAGACCATGGTTCGATTTCACTCCAAAACCAGGAAGTCACAAAGCTGACGCCGGCCGCCTCTGCTCAATTCCGTCAAGCTCACATCTCGTTTGTCTTTCAATTTCACTATCTGATTAGCGATTTGACAGCTGCAGAAAATGTCGCAATGCCGTTGTTGGTGCGGCGCCGAAGTCGCAGCGAAGCACTCGAGCGTGCCAATTCCTTGCTTGGGAATCTGGAATTAGAAAACCGCGTGGACTATCCCGTCACGCACCTCTCCGGTGGCGAACAGCAACGCGTAGCTGTGGCGCGGGCCTTAATTACCGAGCCAAACCTCATCCTGGCTGATGAACCAACGGGCAACCTCGATACCTCAATTGCGGCGGAAATCGCAACAACACTGACAAACTACACTGCAAGACACCCTGCCATCGCTGTCATTGCCACTCATAATCCCGATCTCGCCCGTATGTGTGATCGTATTCTCAACTTAGTGGATGGGCGGCTTCATCCAATCGACATTTAATGAAAAACAAAGGGCGTTAACTGTATTTATAGGCGAAACCGACAAGTAGTTTTTGCCCCTTGATTCAATAGGTTATAATGCCGCCAGTTGCCGGGCGGTGGTTATTTTCGCCCGGCTTGGTAATCATCAGGACCTTTCCAAGAATATGTTCGAACGCTATACCGAAAAGGCGCGCCGTGTAATCTTTTTTGCGCGCTATGAAGCGTCCCAATTCGGCGCACCCGCCATCGAGCCTGAACACCTCCTTTTAGGGTTGATGCGAGAGGACAAGACGCTGACGGGACGTTTCTTTCCCCGTGCACAAGTTTCCATCGAGTCAATTCGCAAAGAGATTGAAGGTCGTACTCTCTTGCGAGAAAAGATTTCGACTTCGGTTGAACTTCCGCTAGCTCCCGAAACCAAGCACGTGCTCGCATTTGCACACGAAGAGAGCGATCGGCTTCAGCATCGTCATATCGGTACGGAGCATCTGCTACTCGGACTCTTGCGCGAAGAGCGTTCGATGGCTGCCGAGATTTTGTACGAACGCGGCTTACGCTTGAACGCAGTACGTGATGAGATTGCGCGACAGTCAGGAGCCGATGCGCGCACCTCGCAGAAGAAAGACACGCCACATCTTGTCGAATTCTCACGTGACCTTACTGAAGATGCTTCTAACGACAAGCTAGATCCTTTGATTGGTCGCGAAGCTGAGATCGAACGCGTAGTTCAGATCCTTTGCCGTCGCACTAAGAACAATCCTGTTTTGATCGGTGAACCCGGTGTCGGAAAGACTGCGATCGTTGAGGGATTGGCCCAGCGGATTGTTCGCGGAGACGTGCCGTCGTTTCTCGAGAACAAGAGAATCCTTTCGTTGGATCTATCGCTGATCGTTGCGGGTACTAAATATCGCGGGCAGTTTGAAGAACGTCTCAAGCAGATCATGCGCGAGCTGGTTGAGAATCCGCAGTACATTGTTTTCATCGACGAATTGCACACACTCGTTGGCGCAGGTTCCGCCGAGGGTTCTCTTGATGCCGCAAACATTCTGAAGCCGGCTTTGTCGCGCGGTGAGATTCAATGTATCGGCGCCACAACCCCCGCGGAGTTTCGCAAATCGATTGAGAAGGATCGTTCGCTTGAACGTCGCTTCCAGGCAGTCAAGGTTCCGCCTCCGACTGAAGAAGAGGCGGTGGGAATTCTTGACGGTGTTCGTGAGCGCTACGAAAGTTTCCACCAGGTTCGATATACCGACGATGCGCTCGAAGCTGCCGTTTACCAGTCACACCGCTATATTCCGGATCGTTTCCTGCCTGACAAAGCAATCGATGTGATCGATGAGGCTGGGGCTCGTGTGAAATTGCGCGTCCGTCGCGAGCAGGGAAATCTGGCGGATTGGAACGAGTTGAATGATTTCTCTCGCTCCTATAACAATTCTTCAACTCTCCTGAATGAAGACACACTTGTTTCCGCTGAAGTCACACGAGATGACGTCGAAGATGTAATCGCGCGCTGGACCGGCATTCCAGTGACGTCTCTGAAGGAAGAAGAAACACAGAAGCTGCTTCGCATCGAATCGGAGCTGCACAAGCGAGTGGTTTCACAGCGACCGGCTATCTCGGCACTCGCTAGAGCGATTCGACGTTCGCGTGCTGGTTTGAAGAACCCACTCCGCCCCGTTGGTTCATTCCTTTTCCTTGGCCCAACTGGTGTAGGTAAGACCGAGGTTGCTCGTTCACTTGCGCAGTTCTTGTTCAGCAGTGAGCGCGCGTTGATTCGTTTTGATATGTCGGAGTTCATGGAGAAGCATTCGGTCTCAAAACTGATTGGCTCTCCGCCAGGTTATGTTGGGCACGAAGAAGGTGGGCAGCTAACTGAACGTATCAAGCGCTCGCCTTATTCAGTCCTGCTCTTCGATGAAATCGAGAAGGCGCATCCGGATATTTTCAATATCCTTTTGCAGGTATTTGAAGACGGCATTCTGACTGACGCGTTGGGTAACACCGTCGATTTTAAGAACGCAATCATCATCATGACTTCCAATATCGGCGCCCGCTTTATTCAAAAGAAGGGAACGCTGGGTTTCCAGGCGAACACCGAGGCCACGCGCGAGAAAATGGAAGAGATGGTGATGTCGTCCGTCAGACAGACCTTCAATCCCGAATTTATCAACCGGCTCGACGAGATCATCATCTTCGATCAGCTACTGGATGGAGAGTTGCTCGAGGTTGTACAACTGCAAGTGCAGCTAATTAACAAGACAATGGGACGGCACGGGTTTGAGGTCACGCTTACTGACGAAGCACGTCGTTGGATCGTGGAAAAGACCTGCGCCGACCGTTCGTATGGGGCCCGCCCCTTACGGCGCGCTTTGCAGAAATATGTAGAAGATCCCCTTTCGGAAGCGTTGATCCAGGGACAACTCGCCGGCGCATCACAGGTTGAAGTTTATCTACGCGGCGAGGAACTCGACTTCCGTCCCGTCGGAATCGAGGCTCCCGACGATGCATTGTTGATCCACTGAACCCGCTTTCGTACTGTAAAGTCCAAAGTCCGATCTACCGCAAGTTGCATATGCGGTTGAATTTCGGACTTTGGACTTTACTGTTTTTTGCCGATATAATGCGCCACTTTGCGGACTAAAACGCTGGCAACTGGGTCTAGACAGAGTGAATCAAAGTTGCGTCTTCTAGTCAGTTCTGTGCGTGTTTTTGCCCGTTATTATCAACGCAGATTATTATTTTTCATCTCTTAAGCTCCCCGAAGTTTCTGAGGCCCGGAAAGAACTACTGAGGGAAATTGGTGCCTATGCACTCATATCGCGCGTCGTTGCTCGTGTTTTTGAGCGCTTTATTCGCAATCATCGCCATCCTCGGGGTAACCAGCCAACCGGCTAAAGCTCAACAAACTCAACGCGTCGTAGAAAACGTCGACGTCACCGGCAATCGTCGACTGCGAAAAGATGACATTCTGTACTGGGTACAAACCCGGCCCGGTGACCCGTACAACGTCGAACAGGTTGAAAGAGACTATCAGGCCATTCTCGCTCTCGGGTTCTTCGACAAGACCGCCACTCGAGTACTGACTGAACCAGGTCCCCGCGGCGGTGTGAACATCATTTTTGAAGTTAAAGAATTACCAATCATCCGCGATTTAGTGTTCGAAGGTCTGCATAGCGTGGCAGAGTCGGACGTTCTGAAGGCCTTCCGTGAAAGACGCGTAGGTGTGTCGAAGGAAAGTGTCTACGACCCGGTAAAAGCCAAGAACGCTATGCGCGTGATTAAAGAACTGGAGTCCGCTGCAGGTCACCCTAATGCGACTGTCGAGGAGAAGCAGGAAGAAGTTTCTGCAACTTCTCGAGCGATCACTTTTGTGGTCCACGAAGGTGATCGAGTTCGCGTCGTTGATATTCAGTTCGAAGGTAACAGCGCGTTCAGCGACGGTCAGCTGCGTGGCGCGATGAAGTACGTCAAAGAGGCTGGGTTGATAACGCGCTTCAAGAGTACTGACATCCTTAATCGTGAGAAGCTGGAATACGACCTGCGCCTGGTTGACAACTACATGCGGTCAAAAGGTTATCTTCAGGCGCGGCACGGCGAGCCGCGCGTCGAGAGTGTGGGCCCCCGTCGGACCGGCTTTCCTATCCTTCCGCTGCCATTTCTTTCGTCAGTCGATGAAGGTTTGCGAGTCACGGTGCCGATCATCGAAGGGAAAATCTACAGGCTTGGCGAACTTAAGATTGAAGGTAACTCGATCTTCTCCGAAGCCGCGATTCGAGCTGTTATTGGTTTGAACAAAGGCGACGTGGCCAATGGTGAGCGCATCAGCAAGGGTCTCTTCGAGAATCTGAAGAAGTACTACGGCAATCAGGGATTCATTGAATACACCGCTGAACCTGTTCCCACTTTCAAAGACAATCCACAGAATCCAAACGAAGGCATCGTTGACTTTGTCGTCACGATTGAAGAAGGAAAACAGTTCGCTTTGCGACGTTTGGAGTTCATCGGAAACACGTTTACTCGCGACAACGTGTTACGACGTGAAGTGCTGATCAACGAAGGCGACATCTACAATGAAGGCTACTGGGAATACTCTGTCGTAAAGCTCAACCAGCTCGGCTATTTCAATCCGATTGACAAAGATAAAGACGTCGACCGTCGTACGAATGACGAAGAAGCGAACGTCGATTTGACGTTGAAAGTCAGCGAGCGCGGCCGCCAGCAGATTTCCTTTAACGGCGGCATTTCGGGAATCGGCGGCTCATTCTTTGGTCTCGAATACTCTACGAACAACTTGTTGGGCCGAGGTGAAGTGCTTTCGTTCAACATCGCTGCGGGTAATCGCCAGCGTTACTTCCAGTTTTCGTTTACCGAGCCATACATCAAAGATCGTCCGATAAGTGCCGGCTTTTCTTTATTTGCGTTTTCACAGAAGTTCTTCGGTGAAGGAACATTTCTTTCTCAGAATACCGCCGCCCAACTGCAGGCGTTTAATTCTCAGTTCACTTTACAGGGAGTTGACGAGGAAAACTTGTTCACTCGCTCGTCATACGGTGGTTCAATATTTGCCAGTGCGCCGCTGTCAGAGTTCTATAGAAAGCGGCGCTTCACCCAGTTCTCGCGCGTGGGCGCGTCGTATCAGTTATCGCTCTCGAGTGTTAAGGATCCCCAATCGAATCGAGATCCAAACCAGCCGAACCTGTTCATACCTGTCATCTACAGTCAGCCGAACATTATCACGAGTCGCGGAACGCTGACATTTACCTACGATACTCGTAACGCGAGCATTGACCCGACTTCAGGTCGTGAATTCTCAGTCGCATTGGCGCTGGCAGGTTTGGGTGGTGACGTCCGCACCTACCAACCGACATTGTCATACACGCAGTTCATACCTGTGCGACGGAAGAAGTCTACGCATCCTGAGGTCTTCGGCTTTCGAATCATTGCTGGGACGGTCGGTAGTTTCGCAACTTCAGCTAAGGTTAAAAACGCTAATTCGTTGGCGTTTGTCGACGGCGTCCCGATCTTCGAACGCTTCTTCCTTGGCGACGAGTTCACAATCCGTGGTTACAACGTGCGGTCGATCAGTCCGATCGCTCCGCTCGATACATTCATCAGCTCTCAAAACGTCGTGTTTGCTGAAAACGCAACGGGGACGCCCGTTGTAGTGCCGGGATTGCCGCCGAGTGCAGCTTCGATTGGCGTGTTCACCGGTGCCAGCGGGAGCAACGTGGCCCGGTTGCCGCGAACATTCACTTCAATTGGAGGCGATTCTCAGTTGTTAGGAAACTTTGAGTATCGCATTCCCATTATTTCCGACGTTGTGAGTCTTGCGGCCTTCGCTGACATTGGAAGTGCTTTTAACATTCGGTCCAAGGGTGACCAGCAGTTTTCGAGTAATCTCCTTGACGATCAACCATTCCTGTCAACAGTTGGTGCGATTGCATGTCCAAGGTTTGCCACAGGTATCGCCCCGGTTAGCTTAAGCACGTTGGCTCTTTGCAACAATACGCGGCTTGCAGCATCTCCGTTTTTGAGTCTTGTCGCTCGCGACAACCGAATCGTCTCGCAGGCAGAGCTCGAAAGCGCCGGCACCGGTGACGTCGATCCGGCCACCTTGTTGCCCCGCGGCTTTCAGCCGGTTTTCCTGCGTGGCCAGGCGCAAACAAACACCGTCGTGAGATTGTCGGAGAGCCTGTTCAACGGCATTGGCGATTACCGCTCGAGTTTGGGAATGGAAGTCAGAGTGCAGGTACCGGTTATCAATGTACCGTTCCGCCTGATCTTTGCGTATAATCCGAATGCCCGTAGTAATCAGGTTATTGATGGTTTTCCGTTCTTCTTTAATGAGAAAAAGAGGGTGATTCGCTTTAGCGTTGGGCGAACGTTCTAGAGGTTTCAAGCCAACCAACGCCGTGGGATTAACAACTAAGGACTTTATCTAAACCGCCTCAAAAAGTAAGGAGTATTACAAAACTAATTATGAAAATCGAGCGTTTGATTGCTGCTGTCGTGTTGCTGATGACTGCTTCAATTCTTTCTGTGTCAGCTCAGCAACAAAGACCAGCCGCCCCTTCCGGTGCCGGCACAACACCCGCAGCACCTCAGGCGCCCGCCGCTGTGCCCGACAGCAAAATGGCGCTCATCTATTCGGAGGCCTTTTTGGATCCCAAAAATGGTATTGCCAGGTTCAACGCTTTACTCAACACCTTGAATCGTGAGTTCCAGCCTCGCCAAACCGAATTGAGTGGGCTGCAGCAACGGATCGAACAGCTGACCAAGGAGATCAAGGACCAGCAGTCTGTTGCGGCGCCGGCCAGTATTCAACAGAAACAAGATCAATTGGATCAACTGAAGAAAGATTATCAGCGCAAAGGTGAAGATGCGGAAGCTGCCTACAATCGACGCAGGCAGGAAATCTTTGGTCCACTTCAGGAAGACATCGGGAAAGCTCTCGAGGCTTTTGCTAAAGCACGCGGCATCACCGTCATCGTTGACGGCAGCCAAGTGCCAATGGTGTATGCCGCGGAAAGCATCGACATCACACGCGCATTCATCACCGATTTCAACGCAAAGAATCCGGCAACAGCTTCCGTTCCCCAGCCGTAACGCTCAGCCGATCGATAACCAGGCCTCGCCTTAAGCGGGGCCTTTGGGTCAGACGTCATGACTAAAAGCAATTTACTTTCTATTGCCGCAATGATGGCGGCCCTTACGGTGTCAGCTGTTGCTCAGCGGCCTGCAGCGCCGCCTCCAGCTCAACCTAAACAGACTCCCGCTGTAACCCCTCCAACTGGAGTCGCGCAATTGCCGACCAGCAAAATGGCGGTGATCTACACAGATGCTTTCCTGGATCCAAAAACAGGCATCGCTAAATTCAACACACTGTTGACAAAGTTGAATGCGGAGTTTGCCGGACCCAAAGACGAATTAACCAAGATGCAGCAGCGTGCCCAAGCTCTTCAGGATGAAATAACAAAACTGCAGCAGGCACCTGCCGGTACTCCAATCGATCAGAGAACTGTAAACGCCAAAGCAGATCAGCTGGAACAATTGAAGAAAGACATTCAGCGTAAAGGTGAGGATGCACAAACTGCCTACAATCGTCGACGCCAGGAGATTTTTGCTCCGCTTCAGGATGAGATAGGAAAGTTTCTCGAGGTGTTCGCAAAAGCTCGCGGAATCAATGCGATCATCGATGGGACTCAGGTCCCATTGCTTTACGCAGCGGACAGCATCGACATCACTCGATCTTTCATTGCTGAATTCAACAGCAAGAACCCGGCAACTGCGGTTGCGACTCCGCCGCAATAAGACCGCCAGGGCACTTAGCATCACAGGCGCGGCGATGCGGCCTCTGGTTCCGCTTCACCGCGCTTTTTGTTTCTGATATGGAAACGATTCTCGACTCCCAGGGAATTCAAAAGCTACTGCCACATCGTTATCCGTTTCTGTTAGTTGATCGGATAGTGGAGTTAGTGCCGCGCGAACGCATTGTGGGAATCAAGCAAGTCAGCATCAACGAGCCCTTTTTTCAGGGTCATTTCCCCGGGGCGCCAGTAATGCCGGGTGTGCTGGTGGTTGAAGCACTGGCTCAAGTGGGCGCGGTCTTGGCACTTCGCGAGATTGAGGATCGCGACGAGAAGTTGGTTTTGTTCACCGGAATTAAAGAGGCACGTTTCCGCAGGCCTGTCGTGCCAGGAGACACACTGGTGCTCGAAGTAACCGCTCTTCGCATTGGTTCGCGCGTGCAAAGAATGCACGGGGAAGCAAAAGTTGATGGTCAACTTGCAGCCGACGCTGACATCATGAGCATCGTCGCGAGTCGCGACATGGGAAACGGCAACACCTAAGAGTCACTCTCCTATCGATTCATGTCTATCGCCACCCACCCGACCAACATTCATCCAACTGCCGTTGTCAGTCCAAAGGCCCGGATTGGGTACGACTGTTTTATCGGTCCTTACTCGATCATCGGAGATCAAGTGGAGTTAGGTAATGGCGTGCGCCTCGAATCGCATTGCGTGATCGATGGACGCAGTTCAATTGGGGCAGGCACGCACATCTTCCCGTTCGTGTCGATCGGTCTACCTTCTCAGGATCTAAAGTACAAGGGCGAACCTTCTGAGACGAGGATCGGCGAACGAAATAAGATCCGCGAGTTCGTGACTATTCACCGCGGCACTGCGGGTGGCGGCATGCTGACTAAAACCGGCGATGATTGTTTGATCATGGCCCAGGCCCACATCGCGCACGATTGTATTCTGGGTGATGGAGTAATCATGGCAAATGCCGCAACGCTGGCCGGACATGTTGTAATTGAAGACCGTGCGAACATTGGCGCCTATTCCGGAGTGCACCAGTTCTGCCGTGTGGGAAAGGAAGCCTACGTTGGAGGGTATTCAGTCATCGTGAAAGATGCATTGCCGTTTGCTCTCACGGTAGGGAATCACGCGAAGTGTTACGGTTTGAATATCACCGGGATGAAACGACGCAGGTATAGTCGAGCGGTGATCGATTCACTGCATCACGCCTTCCACTTGTTACTTTCCGCAAAGCTCAACACCAGTCAAGCCGTTGAACGGATTCGCAAAGAACTCAGCGATTCGGAGGAGGCCTCGTACCTGCTCACGTTCATCGAGAGCTCACGTCGCGGCGTTATCAAATGAAGTTTGGCTTGATCGCCGGCAACGGTAAGTTTCCCTTTATGGTTCTCGAAGGTGCGCGTCAATTGGGCGCGCAGGTTGCTGTCGCCGCAATCCGAGAAGAGACAGATCCCGAAATTGAACGCATTGCGGATCGCTGCACGTGGGTTGGCATTGGTCAACTCGGTCGAATGATTCGCTTTTTCAAGGACGAAGGTGTGGAGAAAGCGATGATGGCCGGTCAAGTTAAGCATGTGCAAATTTTTAGTCGGGCAGTGCCGGATGCACGGATGTTGAAAGTTCTCCTGAAGCTTCCTCGCCGCAACACTGACTCGTTGATTGGTGCGATCGCCTCCGAACTACAAAGCGAAGGTATCGAATTGATCGACTCCACCTATTTCCTCCAAGACTACTTGCCGAAGACCGGTTCGATCACCAAACGTCAGCCTGACAATCGAGAGCAGGAAGATATTGAGTATGGATTGGAAATCGCTCACGGGATCGCAGGGCTCAATTTGGGTCAGACGATTGTCGTGCGCGGAAAAGCTTGCGTCGCGATTGAGGCGATGGAGGGAACGGACGAAACCATCCGACGCGCGGGAAGCCTCGCCCATGGCCGACTAACTGTTGTGAAGATTGCCAAGCCCGATCAGGACATGCGGTTTGACGTACCGGTTGTTGGCATACCGACGATTGAGACGATGGTTGACGCTGGCGCGACTTGTCTGTGCATCACTGCGGGTAAGACGCTGATGTTTGATCGAGACCAGCTGATTCGCCTGGCGAACGAAAAAAAGATCGCCATCGTCGCAGTTTAAGAACAGGGGAAGGAGCAGCAGGCAGGAGCAGGAAAGATCGATGTGGGCTTTTTCCTGCTCCTGCCTGCTGCTCCTGCCCCTGTTCTTAATTTGCTTGTCTCGCTTCGGCCGTGGTCCCAGCTTTTGGATCGTAGGGCGTTGCCAGATAGCGCTTCGCAACCGCCTGGGCATTGTCGTAATCAATGCCTGATTGCACGGCCTTTTTATACTCCAGAACTGCGCGTTCGCGTTCGCCCTTTGCATCATAAGCATTGCCGCGTTTGATCCGGGCCCACACTTCGATCCACGAAGGCTTCAACGTTCCATTAAGTGACGCCTCGAAATTGTCGAGCGCCTGTTGCCAGTTGCGCTGCTCAAGAAACAGCAGTCCGAGGTTGTAATAGACCCATGAATTAGAGCGGTCCAGCTTCAGCGCTGCTTCAAACTGTTGCTGCGCCTCTGCATACACGCCTTCCTTCATCTGCTCAATGCCACGTCGCGCAATGATCGATACGCGCAAGTCGTCTGACATCCGAAGGATCTTGTTGTTGGGGTCCACCAACACTTCGAGTGGCTGACCATTCGATTCAAAATCGAAGTCTTCGCTTCGTCCCTCGATGCGCACGATGGTACTCTGATTGTCACCTTCAGCGCGTAGCATCAGTTCCACAGGCATCCGCAGGGTTTCGAGGTTTTGTTTGACGGTACCGCGCGTGCGGAACTTACCCGCACGTGTGCGAATGATTTGGTAATCAACGGTGAACTCGGGCACGCCTGTCCCTTCCACCCACTGCGCGAAGAAGTATCGAAGGTTATCCTGCGAGATTTTGGTAGCAATTTTCTCGAAGTCGTCTATTGAAGCGTTCTTGCCGCGGAAATTATCAAGAAAGGTTCTCAACAGCCGATCGAAATTTTCTTTGCCAATGGTTTCGCGCAACATGCGGAACACCATAGAGCCTTTGTAAAAGACGATTGACTGGTACGCAGCCGACTGATCGTCGAGCGAACCCGGCGCGCGAGCAATCGAAGCAGTCTGTTCGAATGTCAACGCCCGTTCCTGTTGTTCACGCTGGGCTGCATCAAGTCCGCCGGCGGTCAAAGTGGATTCGCGAAAAGCGAAGGCGCTCCACTCGGCAAGTCCCTGCGAAATCCACGCATCATCAAAGGACTTTAACCCGACGGTTTGACCCCACCACTGGTAGGCAATTTCACGCTCAACCTTCTCCTCTGGCAGCGGTCGTGATGTTTCAAACATTTTCGCCGACAGGAAAACCATGCCCGGACCTGAATAGGTGTCGAGACTCTCGTCGTCGATTTGAACCATCACAAGGCGGTTGCCGAACAGCGGTTTGCCATAAGTCTTTGTGTAAAACTCCAGCACCCGACCGGTAAGTTCAGCGAAGGCATCAATGCGCTTCTCACTGCCAGGCATCGCATAAAGCTGTAGCTGATAATTGCCGAAAGTTAAGTTCTTATTGATGTACTGTCCGGCCGCAAAATTTCCAATCAATACCGGCTGGCGGTGCACAAACCGATAACGAATTGCCCCTTCTTTCGGGGATGGCTGTGCAACTACGGGATCGTCGCTGGTGCCGGCAACCTGCAAGCCCGCCGGAACGATTAGTGTTATGTCTGAAGTTGCCCGGTCTGCAGCATAGTCATGGAAAGGAAACCAGCGTGACGCATACATCAGATAGGAGCCTTCATTGCCGACGTAGGCGAGCCTTCGTGTAGCGAGCGGTCCGCCTTCGGGTGACACCAAAGCGCCGCTCCAGCGAATACGCAAAGTTACGGGTTGATTCGCGGGCACTACCTGACCCAGGTCAATACGTACGCTTGGCCCTAGAGCACCGACGCCAACTGCATCCTGTACGAAACCAGTCAACGCCTTGCCATCTTTCTCAATACTGTCAACTTTTAGCGATCCATTCAGTTCGAAGACGACGGATCTGGTCGCATCCAGAGGGATAAACGTTATATCGGCGCCAGCACGCAGCAAATGCTGGTCGGGAATGATCTGCGCTTCAATTCGATAATTAGTGACGTCAAACCGGCTCGCCGGCTGTTGCGGCGCTGGTTGCTGTGCACTACCTACAACCGCGAGGCTTACTAGAAAAGCCAAACTTAACAGCCGGGGAAAGGTGGACTTAATTCTTGACATGGCTTTTATCGGCTTCTGCGAACGATTATACCGCCGTTCTACTGGCAGGCGTCAGCCCTGCGAGGAAATGGAATCCCGCATACGAGAGAGCGTCGAGAACTGCTTAAAGGCTCGCTCGATCTGACGTAACGGGCGGGCTTTTCTGGTGCTCTTTCGAGAGTTTTGGATGGTAAGAAGCGGCGAGCGGTTGGCTCCGTAGAGGTTTTCGAGCTTCGAGTTTAAACGTGGCCTTTGGGCTTAGGTCTTTGACCTTCTGCTATGCGCGATACAGTGGGTCGATAGTCAGTACCGTAGCGCTGTAGCGTCGGGTCGTTACTATGCGCTAAGCCCGTTTAACGGAGGGTGACCGGACGCTACCTCGTTACGGTACTGACTATCGACCCACTGCATTGCGCCTGCCGCAAAAACCCAATACCAAAAGCAAAGACCTAACACCAAAATTTAGAAACTCGAAACCGCTGTACGGTCGCTTGACACCCTGCGTCCCACCGAATACAGTCCACTCACGCTAACGAGCTGAATGGATTCCGCGGATGCCCGCGAGCCGCACCGGTGAACTCCAAAGACTAAAACAGTCTCCCCATTTGAATTCGGCAGTACATTCGTGTGCGCCCTCTGCGTCGCTCAAGTTTGGTTATCCCCGCGTTAGCCAACTCGCTTATTGAGTCATCACCCACAATAGAAGGAGTTTGAAGTTATGAGACGTGTCTCAAGATTTTTGTTTCCTCTCTTGATTTGTGCGCTTGCCGCTTTCGCCGCTCAGGCACAAACACCGGACGTGCGGGTCGATTTCAAAGACACGACTTTGAAAAACGGTCTACGCGTCATCACCGTTGAAGATCACTCAGCGCCTGTCATCGCTATATCGATCAGTTACAACGTCGGTTCGCGTGACGAGCGAAAAGGTCGCACCGGATTTGCGCACCTCTTTGAACACATGATGTTCAAGGGTTCCGAAAACGTTGGCACTGGCGAACATTTCCTTCTCATTTTCAACAACGGCGGAACCATGAATGGGACCACCAACCCGGATCGCACTATCTATTTCGAAGCATTGCCGGCCAACCAACTGGATCTCGCCCTGTTTCTTGAAGCCGATAGAATGCGCAGCCTTGCGATCACTAAAGAGAACCTCGACAACCAGCGCAACGCAGTTCAGGAAGAACGGCGACTGGGCGTCGACAATCAGCCGTACGGCAAGACTGACGAGCTGCAGCAGGAAATGATCTACGACAACTTTGCCTACAAACACACCACGATTGGTTCGATGGAAGATTTGAATGCCGCAAGTGTGGAAGACGTAGCGTCGTTCTTCAAAATGTACTACGCACCTAACAACGCTGTCTTGACTCTGGTGGGAGACTTCAAGACTGCTGAGGCACTGGCAAAGATCAAAACCAATTTTGAAGGAATTGCCCGTCAACCAAATCCCCCGGCGGTCGACATGACGGAGCCAGAGCAAAAAGCCGAGCGTCGCGCGAACCTGGATGACACTCTGGCACGTGCAACGCGAGTCGACATCGCGTACAAAGCCGCTGCCGGCAACACACCCGACTTCTATGCCCTGCAGGTGTTGGGAGCAGCTTTGCAAGGCGGCCAAAGCTCGCGACTGTATCAAAAGCTCGTGAAGGAAAAAGAGATGGTTACCGGAGTCGGAGGGTTCATGGATGAAAGGCGCGGTCTCGGAGCCTTCTATACGAATGCCACGCTCAGACCGGGAGTCAAGTCCGAAGATGTCGAAGCGCTTATCTATGCCGAGATTGAGCGGTTGAAGAAAGAGCCAATCGCCGATTGGGAGTTGCAGAAAGCGAAAAACACCACGCGGCGAAACTTCGTGAACGGCCTGCAGAGTTCGCTCAACCGCGCAGTAACAATGGGTACGTGGATGACCTATTACAACGATCCGAACCTGCCGAATACGAGATTAGCTAAGGTTGCCGCAGTTACGAAGGAAGACGTGCAACGCGTTGCCAACAAGTACCTGGCTGATACCAATCGTGTTGTCATCGTCACCACGCCGAAAGCCAAACCCAAAGTCGGAACCGCCTCAGGGCAGTAAAGGAGTTATCAAATGAAATTCACAAAGAATAGACAGCACATCGCATTTGCTCTGGCTTTGGTGGCACTGTTGACATCCGTCGTGTTTGGCCAGGGCGGCATGCCCAGCCCCACGGCGGGACAAACAACAAAGGGCGCAGTCATCAAAGGCAAGGCCCCCGTCAACAAGGAAATTTTGAAGGTAAAGTTGCCGAGAGCCCAGGAAACAACATTACCGAATGGACTTCGTGTGGTTCTCCTGGAGAGTCACAAGATACCTACCTTCAACATGCAGATGGTCGTCCTGAGCGGCGGTCTTGCTGATCAAGCTGACTATCGGGGTCTCGCCTCTTTCACCGCGACTCTTCTTCGCGAGGGCACTGCCACGCGGTCAAGCAAAGACATCGCAGAGCAAGTGGATGCACTTGGCGCGACACTGGCCGCGACCTCAGGTCTGTCGTCTCTGACGAGCACTGTGACTACGTCTGGATTGATCGAGAACCTCGATCAGACGCTGGCGATATTCGCAGACGTTGTTAGAAATCCATCCTTCCCGCAAGCGGAGGTGGATAAATACAAAACACGCACTCTGGCGCAGCTTCAGTTCCAACGATCGATTCCACAGTTTCTGGCGCAGGAACAATTCAGCAAAGCGATCTACGGAACTCATCCGGCGGGACTTGTTGCTCCACCGGCTGCGTCAATTAAGAAACTAATGTCTAAGGACCTCGCGACTTTTCACTCGACCTACTACCGCCCGAACAACGCCATCCTGACGGTGGTCGGTGATGTGACGATGAAGAGCATTCTGCCAAAAATCGAGAAGGCGTTTGGTGATTGGCAAAAGGGAGACGTTCCGGCGACGACAATACCTCCAGCTCCGGCGCAGGGAGCAGCTCGGATCTTCTTGATCGATAGACCAGGATCAGTGCAGACCGTTCTGCAACTCGGGACGTTGGGAATCGAACGCACGAGCCCGGATTACTTTGCAGTGTTATTAGCTGACAGAGTGTTGGGCGGTGGCCCTTCGGGACGCTTATTCCTGAACCTTCGCGAGGACAAGGGATACACTTATGGTGCGTACAGTGGATTTGGTGGCACGAAGTTCCGCGGCACATGGGTGTCCAGCGCGGAAGTTCGTACCGATGTCACAGAGGGTGCGATGAAGGAGTTCATGTACGAGTTGAACCGCTTGCGTGACCAACCGGTATCCGCTGAAGAGCTAGAGAACGCAAAGCGCGCGATCATTGGGAGCTTTGCGTTATCACTGGAGCAACCACTGTCGTTGCTGCAGAACATCATCACGCAGAAGTTGTACAACCTGCCAGCTGACTACTGGGATACATATCCGCAAAAAGTTTCCGCCATCACTGCGGAAGATATCCAGCGGGTGGCCCAGAAGTACATCGACAAAGAACACTTGCAAGTTGTTGCCGTCGGTGATGCTTCAAAAGCGCGTGAAGTCCTCGCGCGTTATGGAACGGTGCAGGTTTACGATGCCGACGGTAAACCGATCGGTGCAGCGATCGAGAACAATAAGTAGTCGTAAGTTCGTTCTAAACATTCGGGGCGCCAATCCCTTGGCGCCCTTTTTGTTGACGGAAACATTTCCAAGGCAACGCGCCTGTTCCTTTGTTCGTTCACCTAAACCCTATAAGGCGGTAACATCTGCTAACGCATAAGGAGGAGAACGCATGGCACTAACGAATAGTCTGGCGGGTCGTAATCTGGGGATGCTTTTGCTTGCTATTTGGTTGATCCTCACGGGGATTTTGCCTTTGCTCAATGTTCGAGTCTCGTCGACGATAACAACAGTTCTGGCCGTATTAGCTATTGCGGCCGGGATACTAATCCTGCTCAGACGCTAGTTTAATTTCGTTCTAGCAGCTGACGTACGATTTCACTCGCCGCGTTTGGACGTGCAAGACGTTTTACGTTCCTCCGCATCTGTTCCAGCCGTTTCGTGTCGTCCAGCAGCTGGTCAATCTTGAAGGCAAGCGCCGGGAGATTGTTGCATCTGATTGCCACACCTTCTTCCAACAAATGATCAGAATTGCGTTCCTCCTGTCCCGGAATGGGATTGACGATCACGAGCACCAGGCCTTTCGCCAACGCTTCAGACGTTGTCAGTCCTCCGGGTTTGCCAAGAATGAGGTCTGAAGCCGACATGTACTCATCCATTTCCGTTGTATAGCCGACGACGTTGACATCAACGCTCGAGTTTCGTTTGGTTCTTTTTACTAACG
>DATBSH010000110.1:0-13104 GCA_036559885.1 Pyrinomonadaceae bacterium | reverse complement strand
GTATAGACGCGAACGACCCCGGGACTGTGACAGCCAATAATGTCGAACTCGCGTGCAACGTAACCCTTCACCGGTACGACGCGGGGAGTTTTCACGTCGCAATGAAAATCGAGACCAGCTTTTTCGTAACTCATCGAAAAGCCCTTTAGCACGCCTGCAATCATGATCGGTATGGCCACTTCGTCGGTCTCGCCTAAGTGCGGTCCGGCTAACCACACCACCGCGTACATATTCGAGACTTCGCGGACCATGTACGCGTATGTGTGTATCGGCTGCTCCCGAAACAGTGTCGTTTCAACTGATTTCCTGCCACCTTGGGGCACAAACACTGAAAAGTTTTGACCCGGAGGCTCGAATTGGCGCCACTCACGGGCGATGGGAGATGCCCAAGCCATATTCGAAGCATTCGAAGCATCTCCGGCGGTCACGTAATCAGAACCCAAAATCGCTTCCGGACTAAGTTTGCGAGTAGGTGAAAGCGGTCGTTTTGGAGCGCCGGTTCTTGTCGAATTATCCAACGCTCGTCGCGCTTCTAATTTCTTGAACTCCCAGGGGGCTGTCGCGCTATTACTTTGCCAAATTCCTCGGCGTTCGGTTCGCGCTGCGGCTTCCGACTGACCGTAAACCTGACGATCCACCTCACTCAGCCGACTGTTGTTGTTGATATCGAACCAAGCGGCGCCATCGCGAATCATCTGAGCACAAATATCAGCTCCATCGACCGTTACTTTGCCAACTATCGAGCTGTTTGCACTGAGTCCCGTATACTCAACCAGGACCATTCGATCAAGCACCAGATCCTTCAAGTGCTGTTGCGCCACCTCAGCGAACGGCTGGCCGATGTCTGGGGCGTCCACACCCAGCAGTCGCACCTTGACGGGCCGATTCAAATTAAAAACGGTAATCAAGTCTCCCTCATTCACCTCTATAACTTTGCCGTAAAGTGAAGCTGCTCGGACATCGTTGCCGAAGCCGAGCAGGAACATCGCTGCAAATAGAAGCGAGCAGGTGAACAGTTTCTTCAGTACAGTTTCCATCGCGATCAAAAGACGTTATAGAGCAAACTCTTTCGAGAGCTTCAATTCAGCTTTTCGCAATTCGAATCGGCCACGACCTAAATTGCCGTTCGGCCTCAACGCCAACACGACAAAATAATCGCGACTCAATATGCGCATTACGATGATCGCAGACTCCAGCGCAACCACCATTTCGCGGAGGCCGCCCAGTCCGATGTCGGTGCCGGCGCGTTGTGCGTTCCGCACCAGCGAAGTGAATTCAGCCGCCGCGATGTCCAGGTTAGCCTCCTTCCCTTCTTCTCCGAGAACCTTTTCTACGGCGATACCGTCGGTTCCCATAATGAGAGCACCGAGGCTTCCCTCCGTGCGCTCAATCACATTGTCGAGCATTTCTCTAAACATGTTCTCTCCTTTATGGGCGCTGACCCCCAAGCGCGCTGGGTCTCGCGGTGGATCCGCCGACTGGGGCAGTGGTGGTCGGAGGAGGTAGGAGTTGTGGTGGGGCTCCAGGCGTCGTCGATTGAGGATTTGACGGCTGTTGCTGCAGTTGCATTGGAGTCGGTGTGTTACTTGGCGGGTTACCGAGTGGCACCGGCTGTGGGATTGTCACGGATCGCGTACCGTTGCTGACAGTACCTGGCATTGGACGGCCTTGATAATCCGGACGATAAATGTGCGGAGTGATGAAGAACAAGATTTCGCTATTTGAGCGAGTCGTCAGTTTGCGCTTGAAGAGGTTGCCAACGACTGGAATTGAAGCAAGCCCTGGCGTGCGCTGCTGAGTCTCACCTTCGGTATCAGCTAACACTCCACCCATGACGGTTGTTCCGCCATCGGGTACCAGCACTTCTGATTGCATGCGCTGCGTGTCGATACCAGGAACACCACCGACCGCAATACCGGTATTGATCGTGTTGTTTTCAATCGTGACTCTTAACACTACTGTTCCGACGTCGGTGATCTGCGGAGTGATTGAGAGACGCAGAGGAACTGAAACGAACGTAGTCGTTACTACTGCCGTGCCGCTCGCAGCCTGTGTCGTTTGTACTGGGATCTGCGAACCACTTTCGATTTGCGCTGGCCGATTGTTGAGAGCAGTCACACGAGGCGTCGCAACAGTTTTTGCCTGACCTCTTGATTCAGCCGCCGACAAGAGCAAACTGATTTGGCCGGTTCCGAAAATACCTGTTGTCAATCCGATTACCGTGCTGGCAGCTGCTGCAGCTAAAGAAGGATTTGGTTGCTGAGTGCCAGACAATCCACCGAACACACCAAACGGAGACGGGCCGCTCTTGAGTCCTGAGCTCCCGGTTCCACTTCCACTTCCGGTTCCCGTGCCTGTGCCGCCGGTGCCAGTACCACTACCGGAACCGGAGCCAGAGCTCGATGAAAGTGCACCTGGTAAAGTCGATAAACTTCCGAGACCGCCGCGATTAAAATTCGCGACACCTAACGAAAGCTGCGCACCTAAGTCGCGACTGAAGTTGCGCTGCGCGATAACGATGCGTGTTTCTATTTCAACCTGTGGTTCAGGTTGATCGAGAATCGCAACCAGCTGACGAATGGCATCGATGTTATCTTTTACATCGGTGATGATTAGCGTGTTGCTACGACCATCAACTTCAATTGCTCCACGACGCGACAAACGTCGAGAGATGATCGGAAGCAGTCCCTGATCACCGCTACCACCTGTCGCATCACCTCCAGCGCCGCCACTGAAGCTCAGGTTTGTAGAACCCCCGGAAAAGGCACCCGTTGATCCAGCTGCCTGTGCGAGTGTGCCGGATGCTCTCGCGTAGTTGAGACGGATGAACTCGGTAACTAGTGGTGACGCGTCCAACCGCGAGTCGTTAATAATCTTCTGAGTCTCCGCTTCCTTCGCAAGTATGTCCGTGGTGGCAACGCGCAGAATATTTCCGTTGACTTCGATTCCGAGCCGGTTGGCTTTGAGTACGGCCTCAAGTGCAACGTTCCACGGTACATCCTGAACGTTCACGGTCACTGGTACTGGGCCAACTGAGGAGTCGATAACGAAGTTAACTCCATACTGCTCGGTGATGTAGTTGAGGATGTCCCGAATGTCGGCATTCACCACATTCAAGTTGATCGGCTCGCCTACAAAATCCGGCTGACCATACTGGCGACCCTGGTCTACCGCCCGATCAGATGCCTGCGACGCAGTGGCTGTGGGCACCGGAGTCGGTGACGCAGCTGGAGCAGGTTTCTGGGCGTCAACTACGACAGTACTCGGCGTCGTTGTCGCAGCGAGACTGGTGACACCTGAGAGGCACACAGACAACAGGACGAGCGCGGTCCAGCTGGCTGCTTTTGTTTGAGACTGAGAAGGCATTGCTCCCTCCTTAGGGGAATCGGTTGGTGGGCCGCCACGCACTACGCTCGATTGCCGGGGCAAATTAAGCGCGCGCCGCACAGACTCGGCACCATCCTTTTTGTCAAAGTGCGCAGCTCACGGAAGTTGAGTGCGCGGGTAACGTTTGGTCATCCGACCAAACCGGACTATGGCTTTGCGTCGCTGACTGATGCTGTGGCACCACTCACGGACATTGCATTCACAGTGTTGGGCTGTCGGAGCGCCTTGATTTCAACTGCCTGCTCACGACGACCATCGGTGAACACCGTTTCATGACGGAAAATCAGTCTCGTCTCTTCGATCGCTACGAGCTGACCATCGTAAAAACGTTCACCCGGATAGATCACGTAGGAAAGCTTGATTGGCATGGCCTCGATGATCGCAGCATAACCTCGCGGCGTTCGTGAAACTCCGACTACCTGAATCTCACTGAGCAACAAAGCCGTTGTGGGTTTTGGAGCCGGCATGCGCGCACTCATCGCGGCAAGCTTCTGAGCCTTGTAGCTATCAATCCGTTCTTGAATTGAGGGTGGCAAAACTTGATTGCTGATCTTCTTTATCTGCCGTGGTGGTTCATATCGCTTGAAAGGATCGCGTCCACCACTATAGTTGCGTTTAGTAGTGGCTGGTTTCTTTGTCTGAGGTTCCTGGCTATCCTGGGCCACAACTGTCCGAACAGGACCGCTGACAACTAATATGCCAGTAATGAACAATCCTGCCAGGCCAAATCCAATCGCTGTTATCTTGTCGTGAATCATCTTCTTCACTTCCTTATTCGTGATCGGATCATTTCCTCATTTGGCTGGCTGCGGGGCAGGAGTGGAAGGCGTTTGACCGCCCGAACCGGCTTGCGGGGTCACCTGCTTTTGCAGCCGTTCCGATGAGACGTAATAGGCCGTGACCTCAAAACGAGCAGCGAGTGTAATGCTTGGTGACTGCTGCTCCAGTTGCCTCAATTCGAAATTGGTGACTGAGACAATTCGCTGGTAGTGGGCCAGCTGCTCGAAAAACGCGCGGAGGGAAGCATATGAACTGACAACAATGACCTCAATCTTCTTACCATTGTAGTTGTCTTGCAGCACATCCTCCTTCGGTGAAAATCGCATCAGCGCAAGTCCGTTTGCGTGCACGCGATCTTGAACTCCCTGCAAAACCATCGTTATTTCTTTCTGCTCGGGGAGCAGCGCTTTCAGTTCAGCGTATTCCTCTTCACGCGCTTTATAAGCCGCTTTAAAGTCATTCAGACGTTGCTGTACAACCTGAGCCTGCGCATTCCGCGGCTTAAGCTGAGCGATTTCGCCTTGCAGACTCGCTGTTTCAGCACGAACACTACGCGTTACCAAGTACCAGAATCCGGCGTAGACAACTCCAGCTACGGCTACGAACAACAGCATTCGCAGGTACCAGGGTAGATTTGGAAGCTTGCCCAATTTCATCTGTTTATCCTTATCCAGTCGTTATGAGATACGCCGGAGTGGCTACTTCTTCATTGCCACTTGACTCCCTGAGGCAGGAGCCGCAGCTGACTGCTGCTGAGGTTTCGCTCCGAAGGTCGCTTTTACCGTGAAGGCCACGACCTCTGGTTTTGGCGCATTGGGATCGGTTGGTGCGGCCGGTCCTGAGTTTTCACTGCGCACTTCCTTCGCGACTTCACGCTGAGTCTCAATATTCAGGTTAGTGAATAGTCCGTTTGAGAATTCAAGACTCTGACCAAATTTGGTTACGGTATACTCGTTGGGAGACTCACCCTTGATTGTGACTTCGCCGTCTTTCTGTTCGATGCTCCTTAAATACAGCTCAGGCACCGCATCGAAGCGGGCTTTGATCTCTTGCAACAGTGTGCTCGGACCTTGCTGCGATTCTCTTAACTTCTTGATAGCGTCAATGCGCGCCTGAACCTCCTGAGACCTTTTTTCGAGGTCCATCTGTTCCTTTTGGACCACGAGCATCTGCTGGTTAATCCGACGCTCATTTTCAAGTTCCTGTTTTGCTGCAGAGCGCGCGTTGTTCGTACTTACGTACTCGTAGCCCAAAGCAAGCACTAAAAGACCGAAGACCGTCAGAGCAAGCAACAAGCTTTGCATCCGCGGACTTGCGACCTTCTCTTCAACCAGCGCGACGCCCTTCGGCCGGTCGGTGACAGACTCGAGTAGGTTTATCTTGATCATGCCTCAACTCCTCTCAGGGCGAGACCAACAGCGACTGCCATTTCAGGAACTATCTCTTTCATGTAATCCGGATCGAACCTGTTTGTATCAACTTCGATCTGCCTGAAGGCATCGAAAACTTCCACGGGGATCTCAAACCTCTTCGCCAGGTAATCTGCCACGCCAGGCAGTTTGGATCCGCCACCCGCCAGGAGAATCTTCTGAATTGTCGCTTCTCCGTCCGCAGCCGTCGTGCGGTAGAAGTCCATCGTCTTGCGTACTTCGAGTGCGAGAGAATCTGAAACGGCCTCAATAATCGGCTGGATGGGCCGCGGCTCCACACCTTCCGGTAAAGCTAATCCGCGCTTGACTCCCTCCGCTTGTTCAAAACTCAACCCGAGTTCTCGTTGCAAGAGGCTCGTATATTGACTGCCGCCGACCGATGCATCGCGTGCAAAGATCGAACGCGTCCCGTTCAGGATGTTGATGTTCATCGTCGACGCGCCGATGTTAAGTAATGCGACAATCTGACCAGGCTGCGGCTGGTAATTCATCTCGTAGCAGTTCTGCAACGCAAACGCATCGATGTCGATCACCACGGGTTGCTTACCGGCAAGCTGGATAGCCTGTTTGACGTTTGCGATCTTGTCGCTCTTGCATGCTGCCATCAAAACATGCAGCGACTCCGAAGACCTGCCAGTTAGTTGGTAATCCAAATTCACGTCGGCGATGTCGAAGGGAATGTGCTCTTCGGCGTGCCAGCTGAACGACTCTTGCAGTTCTTCCTCGCTCATCTGGGGGAGGACGATGTTTTTCACAATTACCGAATGTCCGCTAACGCCGGCCGCCACTCGTGTGGTCCTGATCTGATGTTCATTAAAGATGTTCGAGATAACGTTCGATACGTTGTTAAGCTCCATGATCTGCCCGTCAACGATTGTGTCTGACTGCAGATTTTCGAACCCGAGATTAATGAGGTGCAGAGTATTGCCTTTCCGGTTCAGCTCTACCGCTTTGATAGAACTGGATCCGATGTCGAGTCCGACAAGGTTCTTTCCCGTGCCTTTTTTGAACATTTAAGTAATCCTCGCTCCATGTGCGCGGAGTTTGTTTCGCTGGCGAAGGCGTGCACGCGCCTTTCGCGCTCTGGCCATTCCTCGTTTGATCACTTTCTGGCTTGAGTAATCAGTTAGGGTTTTCAAAGTTCGACTCCGGGCCTTTGTAAGGTTTGATGGTGCCTTGCCAACGCGCTGGTCAGGTGTTTGACCGATCGTCGGGGGCGCACTTTTGGGGAAGTCTGTTACGGCAGGAATGAAGCTCATTCGGAAACCCAGCCAAGTTGGTTAATCCCAACTTCTGTAGGCTTTGCGACCTCCGCTCACGCGGAGTGTGCCTTTATCGTGCTTCAAAGAAACTAGCGAATTGGTCGCGTGAACTTTAGGTGGGCACCCCAATAGACGGCAGGTACACCGTCCACGTCAGTCAGAGTACATTACGCTGCTCAACATTGTCAACCGCTATTTTTGTACGTTTAACTATATGAGAGTACAGGGGTAAACGGAGAATACGGAAGCCGTTTAGAGCACTTTCTGGAAAGAATTACGGCAGATTTCCAGTCGCCTTGTTGCGCCCCATGCCAGCCGAAGAATCCTTTGTCTTCAAGACTTTCGCGGGGATCCCGGCAACAACTTGATTTGGTTCAACGTCACGCGTCACGACTGACCCACTTCCCACCATCGCATTTTCGCCGATAGTTACCCCAGCCAGGATGGTCGCGTGATAAGTGAGTCTCACGCCATCGCCGATCACCGTTCTGGGGGTGTAGACCAAATTGATATCGTAAATGTCGTGACTATGTGAGTAGATGTTCGCATAGTCGGATATCGAAACGTTGTTACCGATTTCAATCCCGCCGCGATCGTCCAGTAACACATGTCTGTGCACCACTACGTTGTCGCCAAACGCCAAATTGTAGCCAAAGGACCATTCAACGAAGTGCCAGCATTTGAAGTTCATCCCGACCCGCTTAAAGATCAGAGGTGCTAGCATCCGTCGGAATCGATGGCCAATAAGCGCATTCTGGCCGAGTGGCGATCGGTCAAACATCTGCCACAGCCAAATAAACGGCTTTCTCTCTGCGTACAACTTTGCGTCGATGTCTGTGTAGTACTCGGGCTCAGTCGTAATGTTCCTTGGATCAAAATTGTGGAGAGCGGCTCGCGAGGCGACGCTGAGATTCTGGAAGTCTCCCAGATTTGTTGCCGGATAGTAAATGTCGATAAGCGTATCGCGGACGACGTCGTTTGGGTCTCTTCGCCCATCCGTTAAGGCATTATTCAATTCTGACAGAAAGCTATCGTAATCTTTTTCAGCAAGAGCTTCTGCAGTCAAATGACGATACACCATAGAGTGTTCACAACCGAGGCAACAGGTTGGCTTGAAAGCAAACGTAACACAGCGACCAAGCCGCAGCAATTCTAAACCTTTGGCCAATGCCGGCAATCGAAGTCGTTGTAGGTTGCAACGCCAAACTAACCGGCAGACTTGCCCGATTCAGGTGCGGACAGCTAGGATGCGGCCCGAATGAAGTCATTGCGCCGGCTGCTCACAGTTTTAAGCTTACTCTTGTTGTCTGCGGTTGGCTTCGTTTGGCTGAACCGATCTGTCAGGGTGGACATGGCCGGCTACGTACCAGCCGATTCGCTTGTGTACATCGAATTCAATAGCCTCACAGACCTCGCCAAAACCATCGAACAAAACGAGACGTGGAAGTCCGTCGCAACGGCGATTGGCAGTGACAGCAAACTCATCGATCCGTTTTGGATAACAATGGCCCGGACAGGTGTGGCTCCGGTTCGAAGTGTCGCTTTCGCACGAGCCCAAATGGCTGTCGTGTTGGTGGGAGTGAATTCGATCCAAGAGGGCGACACACTAAAGATCCGACCGGAAGTCGCGCTGGTGGTTGAGACTCACACCGCAAACTGGCGAATCAGAAGTAGCGCGATTGAAGCGGTGAAGACACTTTCAAACTATGCGTACGGGCAATCGAACTGTAGCGAACGAACAGCTGAAGCCTATTTCGTCGAATGCTCGTCTTCGACGACCGGACGAAAACTGGTTGGCGCGATAGACGGCACGGTAGTGATTGTTGCCAACTCTGATAATGCAGTCCGCGCGTGTTTAGACGTGCGCAGCGGTTTCCGACCGAGCTTACGAACCGACGTCGAGTTAGCGCGCGTCCGTGATCAGGTTCGGGCTGATGGAGCGTTGAGCTTTGGTTATGTTTCATCCGCCAACGTGGCGAAGATCTTTTCCTGGGCGGCGCCTTTATTAATGGGTAAAGCGCCGGGCGATACACAGCTCGAGGAACTTCTGGCGAGGAGTGCAGGAAAAATTCTAAAAGCCATTGCCTGGACGTCTCGAGCGTCATCCGGCACAGTTGAAGATCGATATCTATTCACATTGGATGCGGATGTATTGCAGCGTCTTCAACCGGCGTTTACAACAACGAGTGTGAGCACTGACGAGATATGGAAATATGTGCCTGCAACGGTTGAGCAGCTCACCTTCTACGAATTTAATGACGCACTTGCTGCGCTGACTGCTATGAACTCTGCCGTCGCCTCGAAGCTCGACGCCGTGTCATCAATCATGTTTTCGTCGCTTCTCCGGTCGAGCTTAAGCGTGTATGGCATAGATAAGCCGGGCGACATACTACCCTTGTTGTCTTCCCCGCTCGTGACGTTGCGCGCGCACTCAACCGATGAAAGCTCCGTCCTGCTGGCCCGCACGATCGACCAGAATCGACTCAGGCACGCACTTCAGTCTCAGGTGGTCGAGGGTGGTTTGCAGATCGTTGATGGGGTTAACGGCTCTGACATCGGTAACCAACAATTCAGCGCTGTTCTCTTGGATGGCTACGTGGTCATCGGTAAGAGTGAGAGCATACGAAGCTGGCTCGACGCGATTCGAAGCAATGAAGGTAATGCTAGACCAAGCCGATTCAAACAGTGGCAACCGGCTGGTGGTTCGGTAACAGTGACGTACGCGAATGATCAATCACGGGTCAATAGTTTTGTTTCAGCCGTCGCGGCGATGAGGGGCAAACCGTTATCCCCTGAACAGATCACAGCAGTGGCCGACAAGACGAAGGATTGCTCGTCCCTTACCGAGTCGAAATTAAATGGATCTGGAATTGAACGACTCACGCGGTCGTCGTTCGGACAACTCAGCACTTTGTTAGCTCTGGTCCAATCAGATACAACACAGCGCCGGCGATAATCGCATGTCAAAGCTCATCATCGGAACGTGTAACCGAGGCAAACTGTCGGAAATCAAAACTATACTCGGAGATGTGTTTTATGAGTTGATGTCCCTGGCAGATTTTGTCGACGTCGATCCGCCAGAGGAGAATGGTTTGTCATATGCTGATAATGCGATTATCAAAGCACAGCGTTACGCAACTCACACCGGCCTGTTGACTCTGGCAGACGATTCAGGACTAGAAGTTGAAGCCCTTGGTTGGGCGCCCGGAGTTTTCTCGGCTCGTTACGCCGGTGAGGGTGCTTCGGATGAAGATCGGAGAGCCTTGTTGCTTTCGGAGCTTGCGAAATCCGAACTTGAAAGCAGAAAAGCGAAGTTTGTATGTGCGGTCGCCATCGCTGATTCACAGGGACAGATCGTAAACGTCAGCGAAGGAGTGTGTTGGGGACGAATAAACAACAGAGCGCGTGGTCAAGTAGGGTTTGGTTACGATCCACTATTTGTCCCAGACGGTTACACTCAAACATTCGCAGAACTCCCGGAGCCAGTGAAGAACGTTATCAGTCATCGCGGTCGCGCACTTGCAAAGACGCGCGAGTTCTTGCTGTCACATAAAGTTTGAAGTACCAGCAGAAAGTTCAAAAACGCGCCTCCGCGTCACCGCGTCTCCTCTTCTCCGCGTCTCGCCTCGCTCTTCTCCCCCTCTCTGCACTTCTAGTGTTTGACACGATGTAACTCGCTTCCCTATCATCCAAACTCGTTTCGGGGCGTAGCACAGCCTGGTAGTGCGCTCGGTTTGGGACCGAGAGGTCGGAGGTTCGAATCCTCTCGCCCCGACCACGGAACTCACAGTTCGTCTGTCGGCTTATCTTTCAACCGACAGATGGACGTCAGTTTTCTTCTCCTTGTTCAATTCGTAATAACTCACGTCCGAGTTCTTCACCCGTGGGATGGTTCAAAGTGTATTGATAATCGGCGTGCGACGAAATCGAGCTAAAATCGCAAAAAACCTGCTAAAAATCGTGCTTTTTTGGAGACTTTGATAGCTGAGTGTGATATATCAGTGTCCCGTAAGTTTTCAATTCTAGTTCTCGTTGGAGGTGTTACACCGAACTATGGCTAAAGCCGCAGGCAAGAAGCGCATGACCCAATCTGAAGTCATCAACCACTTTGCAGAATCTACCGGAATGAAGAGAGCGCAGGTTAAGGAGTTTTTCGAAGAGGTTTGCAGTCTCGCAGCGCGCGAGGTTAAGTCTAACGGTGAGTTCGTGCTTCCTGGATTTGGCAAGCTCGTTAAGTCAGAGAGAAAAGCCCGTGAAGGTCGCAACCCGGCTACCGGTGAAACGATTCAGATTCCCGCTAAGACAACGCTAAAGTTCCGCGTCGGCAAAGCTATGAAAGATACGGTACTGCCAAAAAGATAAGAGTTCCCGTCCTCTTGTTTTTTGGACATCGACACCGCCCAGCGCGAAGTTGGGCGGCGTCGTCGTTTCTGGTCGTAAGAGTCAACGCCCTCCTTCGGATAACGGTTATCCCCTTTATCGATGCAAGTTGCCCGTCCTATCAGTCTTCTCAAGCGTCCCTCGACGCGACGCACGACACCGGTGTGCCGAAAAAACTTATAGACGAATGAACGACCATTCAGTATAATCCCGCGTTTCGCTGAACACCCCTGGCGGCACTATCAAGCCAATGGTTGCTTTTCGGGGTTTTTGCTCCGGAATTCACAGGATTGTTGTGTGAGGGAGAGCTGCATCTTACAGGCGTGCTAAAGCATCTTAGTTAATACAATTTTGAATCGGAAACACTACTTGGAGGACTCAAGCAATCGTGACTTTTGATACTCATCTGCCACTTAATGAACGCCTGCTTAGAATTGATCATATTCAGGCCCGACGCTATTCGAAACTTACGGGCGTCTCGCTTGAGATCGCTACAGAAGGTATCGTCAGACATCTCAAGGCTTGTGATCGTATGGATGTAAATCCGGAGACTTCGGCGGTCCGCGAGATCATCGACGATGCTCTGAACGGTCGACGGGTGTTCGCTGAAACCACTGAACACACTCGAGCTGCCTAAGCTTTATCTACTGCACCCTTAAAGGAGATTGCCCCCCAAGGGCGATCTCCTTTATTTTGTTTGAAACGTTTTGAAACGTCAGAATGTGTGGTTGACCAAAGCCGTCAACCGCGTGCTAACATCCGAAGGCAAAGGTTCATCGATGCCCCTGTAGCTCAGCGGATAGAGCATCTGCCTTGTCGGAGCCTTAATGGGGAAAATTATCGGAACTCATTAAGTGGACGACCCTATATGCGGGGACGCCCTGAGAGCCTCAGGTACTCGGCTTACATAGGTTGAGTAACAATCCTCGAGGATTGGGTAATCCGCAGGAAACCGATCGCAAAGGTTTGCGACTTGGACTCCTCAGAGACTATACGGGTCGGGACTGTGATGTCCAAGATATAGTCCAGCCAGCAAACCCGAGTTTTCGACGGGCGGTCAGGGAAAGCCTGATGCTGGAAGCTAAGCAGAGGGCCGCAGGTTCGAGTCCTGCCGGGGGCAAATCAAACCGCAATTTTGTGGCGGCTATAGTTCAGTAGGTTAGAACGCTTGATTGTGGATCAAGAGGTCCTGGGTTCGAGTCCCAGTAGCCGCCCCAACAAAATCAATGACTTACAGGCAGTCATCTAGGCTGCCTTTTCTTGTTTTCGAACCGAATGTGAACCAAGTCTGGCCGGGCGGGTATTTCTTAGCCGCTTGCAGCCTAATTGAAACCTCCGGAACAGGACCACCCCGTTGCCGGGAGTTCGACATTTCAGCCTGGGAGAGGTGGGGTGCCCAAGAATTTAGCGAGGTAAAAACAGAAAAGGCGCTTTGGGGTTTTTGAATAACGTAAGAACTGATTAAGAACTGTTTGAGAGTTTATTGATTTGACAGGTTGAGCGATTTACATAGAATGCAACGCAATCAACGCGGTGAAGAAGTGACGTAGAGGCTGAATGTCTCCGTCAACCTTGAGAGCCCTGATCCACAACTGGAGCTTTCCGTTGGTCATTGTCTCACGCCGAGGTCGTGAGTTAGTAGGATCATACTCGTACCGGGTTGAAGACTCATAATCTGTTAATTCGGTGTCGATCTCGGGTGCACCAAAGACCGGGACCGTTCCTGGTCCCCATCTCCCAGAATCTTGGTGAGGTCCGAAAATGATGAGTTCCTTCAGACGTCCCTCGACTGCGTGGCTTGTCATGGTTTGTGTGACTGTGTCCATCCCATCTTTCATTCTAGAAGGCAGTCACCCAGGAAAAGC
>DATBSH010000109.1:0-5660 GCA_036559885.1 Pyrinomonadaceae bacterium | reverse complement strand
CAGAGGATCATCAGATAGCGATTTCGGATTTCGGAATGCGGATTTCGGATTTCGGGTTGCCAAAGCAGACCAATTCCGGTTATAGAGAAATCATTCGGAATTCGGACCAAGGGTGATGTTGTTTGACGGTTACTCACTGGTTGGAGCTCTTCGACGCTTCGAACATAGGTGACCTCACCGATCGGCGTTGGCTTTTGCAGGAAGCTGGCGAACTGTTAGCAATCTTCACCAGTGTTGGTAAAAGTACAAAAACAGCAGCACAACCAAGCTCCCGTCGTCGCGGGAGCCGAACCTGATTGAATGTCACGCAACACGAAATCCGAAATCCGAAATCCGAAATCCGAAATCGGTCATCAAGGGGTCAAAATATGCGGGTTCTAGTCACAGGCGGAGCCGGGTTTATCGGTTCCCATCTTTGTGAACGACTGATCGGCGAAGGCCACGATGTCATCTGCCTCGACAACTTCTTCACCGGCCGGCGTGAGAACATCTTCCCTTTGCTCGACAATCCGCGTTTTGAACTCGTACGTCATGATGTGATCGAGCCGATCCTCCTGGAAGTGGACCAAATTTATAACCTGGCGTGTCCGGCGTCCCCCATTCATTACCAATACAACCCGGTAAAAACAGTCAAGACTAACGTAATGGGTACGATAAATATGCTTGGTCTTGCGAAGCGAGTTAAGGCACGCATCCTCCAGGCTTCAACCTCGGAAATCTACGGCGACCCGCTCGTGCATCCGCAGACTGAAGAGTACTGGGGTAATGTGAATCCGATCGGTCTTCGGTCGTGCTACGACGAAGGTAAACGCCTGGCTGAAACATTAATGATGGACTATCACCGTCAAAACAATGTCGACACTCGCATCGCACGAATTTTCAACACCTATGGTCCAAGAATGCTGGAGAACGACGGACGCGTGGTCTCCAATTTTGTGGTCCAGGCACTACGCGGCGAACCGCTGACTCTTTATGGTGAAGGGAACCAGACACGTTCATTCTGTTACGTCGACGATCTGGTCGAAGGGCTGATTCGGTTAATGAATGCCGACGGTTTGCATCAACCCGTTAATCTCGGAAATCCCCGGGAGTTCACGATCAAGCAGCTCGGGGAACAAGTGATGAAGATCTGCGGCAGGCAATCTGATTTCAAATTTCTTCCACTGCCCGAAGACGATCCGCGACAACGCAAGCCTGATATCACCACAGCTCAAAGGGCCCTGGGCTGGTCGCCTACAGTGCCTCTTCCCCAAGGATTAGAACGTACTGTTCAGTATTTCCGCGAGCGCTTGCAAGTCAGTTCTTGAAGATTCTTCTCCTCAATCAGTGTTTCTATCCTGATGTGGTTTCTACAGCCCAACACCTCACCGATCTTGCTACGGTCCTATCTGACCGTGGCCACTCAGTTACTGTTTTGACCAGCGATCGTGGCTACGACGATCCGAGTGTGCGATTTCCGAGAAGAGAGGTATGGAACGGGATCGATATTCGTCGCATACCTTCCGTAGCTTGGGGTAAGGGCAACCGGTGGAAACGCGCGGCTAACTTCTCCAGCTTCCTTTTGATGTGCGCAATCCGGCTTTTGTTCCTGCCACGGTTTGATGCCGTAGTTGCACTCACTTCGCCTCCTTTGCTTTCGGTCCTTGCCGCCGTATTCGTCCGACTCAAAGGTGGTCGACTCTGTTGCTGGATGATGGATTTGAATCCGGACGAAGCTATTGCCGCTGGCTGGCTAAGAAAGGATTCAATGACGGCGCGTCTCTTAGTTCGATTAATGAACTATAGCCTGCGACGTGCTGATGAGATCGTAGTGCTCGACAGATTCATGAAAGAGCGGATCAGCAACAGGGTTTCCGCCAACAGCCGAATTTCCGTTATACCGCCCTGGTCGCATTCCGATGTGGTCCAGTATTCGGACAGCGGTCGCGAAGCATTTCGAAATAAACACGGCCTAGCCGGAAAATTTGTTGTGATGTATTCCGGTAATCATAGTCCGTGCCACCCTCTAGATACACTGCTTGGTGCGGCGCTCAAATTGAATAACAGAACGGAAGTTGCGTTCTGTTTTATTGGTGGAGGAAGCGAGCAAGCAAAGGTCCGTGAATTCGCAAGATTGCATAAGCTGGAAAACATTTTATGCCTTCCCTATCAACCTCTGAATGAACTGTCAGATTCTCTATCGGCTGGCGACTTGCACGTTGTCGCCGTGGGTAATCCTTATGTCGGGATCGTGCATCCATCGAAGGTCTACAACATCCTCAACATTGGCGGCCGAATCCTTTACATCGGCCCAGACGAAAGCCACATCACTGACCTCGCGCCTTATCTACTGGAAGATCAGCTGATATCTGTTCGACATGGCGGCACCGGCGAAGTCGTCAAGCGCATAGTCGAATCTTTGGAGCGACACGGCTTGTGGTCCTCAGGTCAGGAAACAAGTGGTAAGAGCTCACAACACTCCAAAGAGGCACTCGTGCCGCAGCTCTGCACCGTTGTTGAAGCGCCCACCAATCCGGAATTCATGTTCGACCCGTCAGTTGCAAGTGAACCAGCCTTACGCACCAGCAACGAACATCAATCGTGAACCTTAAATGGATCTCCAGACTACTGCCGGTTGCGAGGTCGAGTAAGTGAAAACCTATTTCGCGCTATTCGTTATTGCTACAGCGGCATCGCTGGTGATAACGCCAGTAGTTCGACGCCTCTGTGAACGTTTCCGGCTGCTCGATGTGCCGAAGGATTCACGCCGACTTCACAGTAAAGCTATCCCGCGGCTGGGAGGAGTGGCGATCTACTTGTCGTGCTTAACGGCGCTATCAATGCTGCCGTTTGTCGACAATCTTTTGACGCAAACTCTAAAAGCACTTTCATCAGATATTTTCGTTGCGATGATTCCCGCGACTTTGGTGCTTGTACTTGGAATTGTTGACGACCTACGCGGAACAAACGCAACCGTAAAGTTCTCGGCCCTGGGACTAATCGCAACGCTCTTCTACTTCCTCGGCGGACGTATCGAGGCACTCTCGATTCCATTCATCGGATCTGTCCATCTTCCGCTGTACCTCTCGTTTGCACTAACGATTCTTTGGTTGGTTGGCATTGCTAACGCTTTCAACCTAATCGATGGTTTGGATGGTCTTGCTTCCGGCACCGCTCTGTTTTCGTCACTAGTGATCCTCGTGGTTTCGATTTCACAGGGACAGCCGCTAATGGTCGTCGTTGCGCTTGTTCTTTGTGGCTCTCTGGCTGGCTTCCTTCGCTACAACTTCAATCCAGCTTCAATCTTTCTGGGCGACTCGGGGGCACTCTTCATTGGGTTTACGCTCGCAGCCCTATCAGTTCTCAGTGCACAAAAAGCGACTACTGCTGTGGCGATTGTCATTCCAATCCTCGCGTTTGGTTTTCCAATGGTCGATACGGCGATGACTATAGGACGCCGGTTGATCAGCCGGCATCCGATATTCCAGGGAGACAACGAGCATATTCATCACATGTTGCTCGCGCGCGGCTGGTCGCAGCGACGCGTTGCTCTGGCTCTGTATGGCGTGTGCACAGTTTTTGGGCTTCTTGCGATGATATTTACGACAAGCGGCTCGAAGATCACCGGTTTGTTGATGTTTGTCGTATCGGTGGCCGTGCTTATCGCAGTGGGCCATTTGCGATACCACGAGATAGATGAACTGCGAGCGGGCGTAAAGCGAACCGTTTCGGATCGGCGGCTGAGACTCGCCAATAATATTCGCGTTAGACGTGCCGCTGTGGCCCTCTCAAAGGCTTCAGAGATCGATCAAGTTTTTGAAGCGATACAGCACTTGTTGGATTTTGGTGAGTTTTCGTTTGCAAACATGCAGGTCGGTCAGGGAAGGGCAGAGCTGGCAGCCCGGGTATTTGAATCCGCGAGTCGACGCGGAAAAGGACATTTCGAGTTACGCAATGGAGGAATTTACTGGTCATGGGGTTCCGGGCAAAGGCAACTGAATGGTGAATCGGCCTTGAGTTCCACATGGTGCTTTCGCATGCCTTTAGTAAAAGACGGCGTCGATTGGGGCTGGATGAACCTCTATCGTGACTTTGAAAGCGGCGATCTGCTGGTTGACACCAACTACATTAGCGAGTTGTTTCGACGCGAATTAACTAGCGCGGCGGAAAGAATCTTCACACTGCACGAAACAGCGCGGGTAGTCGGGCAAAGATCGATGACCGCAACAGCAGGTACTGCGGCCGGCTAAATGGCACAAGCCACATTCAATAGTTTTGTTTCTGTTGACGAACTGCCGGCGCGTTTACGAATCGCTGCCTTATTGGACCACGGTCTTTTTGGCTCTTTGCTCGTTCTTCTGTGCCTCACAGCGATTCCATACGGAACATCCCAGCCGTGGTGGAAAGCGCTTTTCATCTGTTCAGTATTGCTGGCCACAATATTTGCAGCGTTTGAGTTCTTATTAAACGGCTCAACAAATGTGGATGGTAAGCGACTCGTGCTTCCGATATTTGCAATGGCAGGATACGCGTATCTACAGACGATATCGCTCGGCCCGGGTTTTGAGTCAGGTGTAGCAGTCACATCACGAACAATCAGCGCCGACCCATACTCAACACGCTTTGTTTCCATGCAGCTCGTTGCACTCGCTCTCGTTATGCTCCTTCTTTATCGTTACATGCGTACGAAGACGCGCGTGCGTATTGTGATTCACGTCGTCCTGGGAATTGCTGTAATCAGCGCAGTCTACGGAATCCTCAGACAAACCGTTCAGCGTGACACGGGGTTTATTTTGCCAGTGCTTCGCCCTGGGGCAGGCTACGGTCAGTTCATCAACAAGAACCATTTCGCGTATCTGATGGAGATGGCTTTTGGACTTGCCGTGGGTCTGTTAGTGAGTGGGGCAGTTAAGCGTCAGCATGGAATGGTTTATGTCGCGCTATTGCTGCCAATCTGGACCGGGCTTGTACTCTCGAATTCGCGAGGAGGAATTCTCGCTATGTTCGCCCAAATTTCCCTGGCCATCCTGCTGATCGGTTACTTGCGGCACGTTATCGGCGACGAAGATTCCCGAATCACTCGAGCTGCACACTCTAAGGCGATGCGCTTCGCTACCTTAGCCATCTTGATACTCGCAGTCGCAATCGGGACGGTTTGGGTTGGCGGAGACCGCCTGATTACTAACTTTGAAGCTACTGGAAGTGAGTTCTCGAGCTCTTTACCTGCGTCGCCAGAGGGAGTAACACGAAATGAGATCTGGCGCGCTACATTACGCACGTTCGCTGCGCATCCCATTCTCGGTGTTGGCCTCGGCGGGTACTCAGTCGCCATAACTGCTCACCACGAGGGTTCGGGAAAAATGACGCCGCAGGAGGCGCATAACGAATACCTCGAGTTACTCGCCAGTGGAGGAATCGTTGGTTTTGCGATAGGCCTGTGGTTCGCGTTCGAAGTATTTAGAGTGGTACGCGCTAATCTTCGCTCGACAAGTAAGTTTCGCGCCGGGGTATGTTTCGGCGCGGTTCTCGGGATTGGTGCCGTCGCAGTTCATAGCTTCTTCGATTTTGGATTGCACCTATTGGCGAATGCATTGATCTTTGCCGTGCTTATCGTGATGGCAACTGAAATTCCCGAAAATGCAGCTCAACTAAAGAACGGGAGCGAAGCGACCGATTGAACT
>DATBSH010000108.1:0-11531 GCA_036559885.1 Pyrinomonadaceae bacterium | reverse complement strand
GCTTTTCGAAATGACAAATGAGAAATGTCAAATGATATATGGCAAATGATTCCTGCTCCTGCCTGCTGCCCTGCTCCTGACGCGTAATCTGTGGATGTCTTTTTGCCTTTTTACTTTTGGCTTGATTATCATGCTATGTTCCGAATGAAAGGGAGATAAGCAAGAATCACAAACGATGAGTCAATCGCAGGCAGCCGTCGCGCAAGTGTCCAGCCAACCATTAACAACATTGTCTGAAGACGAGCAGATGTTTCGCAGCAGCGTTCGCGAGTTCGCTGAGGGAGAATTGCGGCCGCGCGTCGAAAAGATGGACGAGGTGGCCAAACTTGATCCAGCAATCATCAAGCAGTGTTTCGACCTCGGGTTGATGGGAATCGAAACGCCTGAAGAGTACGGCGGGGCCGGCGCAAACTTCTTTACCGCCATCCTCGCAGTCGAAGAACTTTCCCGCGTCGATGCGTCGGTCGGCGTTTTTGTTGACGTCCAAAACACACTCGTCAACAACGCTTTGATTCGCTGGGGTACGCCTGAACAGAAGGACAAATACCTCAAACAGCTCGCGGCCAGCGTTGTAGGAGCCTATGCGTTGAGCGAACCGGCGTCCGGGTCCGACGCGTTCGCTTTGCAAACTCGCGCTGTAGATCAGGGTGACCACTACTTACTGAATGGGCAAAAACTTTGGATTACGAATGGCAATGAAGCTGATATTTTCATTCTGTTTGCCAACATAAATCCGCAGGCAGGTTACAAAGGGATAACGGCGTTCGTAGTTGAGAAAGGTTTTGCCGGTTTCTCCGTTGGCAAAAAAGAAAACAAGCTTGGCATTCGCGCGTCGTCAACGGTTGAATTGATTCTCGAGGATTGTCGTGTTCCGAAAGAAAATGTTCTGGGTGAAGTAGGAAAGGGATATAAGATTTCTATCGAGACTCTGAATGAGGGGCGGATCGGAATCGGCGCGCAGATGATTGGGATCGCAACCGGGGCTCTCGAGAGCGCGATTGCCTATACTGGTGAACGCCAGCAATTCGGAAAATCAATCAACCAGTTTCAGGGTGTTCAATTTCAACTGGCCGAGATGGCAACCGCTGTCGAAGCTGCGCGACTGATGGTCTATAACGCAGCTCGCATGAAAGACGCCGGAATGTACTTCGTGAAAGAGGCGGCGATGGCGAAACTGTATTCATCCAGAGTCGCCGAGCAAGTCACTTCAAAAGCGATCGAGTTATACGGCGGGTATGGTTATGTGAAAGACTATCCGGTTGAGAAGTATTGGCGCGATTCAAAGATCGGGGCAATTTACGAAGGCACATCGAACATGCAGTTGCAGACGATCGCGAAGTTGATAATCGGTAAATAGTAAGTGTGAATAGTAAAGAGAATGGCCGCCACTCGAATCGATATCTTCAAACAAATGCTGGTTAACGACCCGGTTAACACCAGCATTCTCTTCGGTCTTGCAAAAGAGTATGAGAAGGCCGGTCTGAATGAAGATTTGATTACTACGCTTGAACGGTATCTGGCGATCTCTGAAGACGAAGGTAATGGCTATGGAATGTTGGCAGCTGCTTACGAGAGGGCCGGCCAACGCGACAAGGCGCGCGATACCTATGAGCGCGGTATCGATACGGCTCTGCGACACGGCCACCCAGGAATGGCCGAAGAGTTCCGGATGACGTTGGCTAGTTTATGAAGACTGACACCAAAGTATTGAAGCTGGTGCGCAAACCGGCGGAGAGTGCATCGACTGAGGCTCCGCCCGAGATCGTCGAGTCACCTCAGCCAGTGGCTGCACCAGTGGTTAAGCGCGCATCCTCCCCACCAAGCGCGGTCGCACCTCAGCCGGCGAAACAAGAGCTGCCGGCTAGAGATTTACTGCTGCAGATGTATCGCACGATGTATCTGTCGCGGCGATTGGACGATAAAGAGATTCAGCTCAAGAGTCAAAACAAAATCTTTTTTCAGATCAGTGGTGCTGGCCACGAAGCGGTCCTCGTCGCGGCAGGCATCGTACTGAAGCCGAGTTACGATTGGTTTTACCCGTACTATCGCGACCGTGCGTTGTGTTTGCAATTGGGAATGACGCCCACCGAGCAATTGCTTTCGGCTGTTGGTGCGGCGGACGATCCCAACTCGCACGGCCGCCAGATGCCTTCACACTGGGGACACAAGAAGCTGAACATTGTCAGTCAATCGTCGCCCACTGGGACACAATTGCTACAGGCAGTAGGTTGCGCAGAAGCAACCTACAGACTCGCGCTTGTGCCGGAACTGCAAAAAGTACTGAAGAATTTCAGACGAGACGAAGTCGTCTATGTCTCGTTGGGCGAAGGCACGAGTAGCGAGGGCGAATTCTGGGAAGCACTCAACACAGCAAGTAATTTAAAACTTCCTGTGCTGTTTTTAGTTGAAGATAACGGCTATGCGATAAGCGTTCCGGTGGAAGTGCAAACTGCCGGTGGAGATGTTTCGAAGTTAGTCGAAAACTTTCCCTCACTTTACGTGCAACGATGTGATGGAACAGATCCCGTGCAATCGCTCAAAACAATGCGGCGCGCGGTTCAGCACTGTCGCGATCGCAAAGGACCGGCATTGGTTCACGCAAAGGTAATTCGACCCTACTCGCATTCCCTTTCAGACGACGAAAAGCTATATCGCCCTGATGAAGAACGAGCCAGTGATGCCGAACGCGATCCGGTCAAACGGTTTGGCGCACTTCTTATTGACCATGAGATCATCGACCAGGGCGGCCTGCAGAAGATAAAGGATGAGGTGGACCGCGAAGTTGCTGAAGCAGCTGATCGCGCACTGGCTAGCCCGCAACCTGATCCTAAAACCGTCACTCAATTCGTCTTCTCTCCGGACGTTGACCCAACCAGTAAACAGTTCGATGCCGAAGATCGCGCACAACTTTCAGGAAATCCCGGAACGATGGTTGATCTGATTAATCGCTGTTTGCATACAGAGATGGCGCGCGATCCACGGATCTTCGTTTTCGGTGAGGACGTGGCGGATTGTTCCCGCGAACGATATCTCGAGACAGTCAAAGGCAAAGGCGGAGTTTTCAAAGTTACGGCCAACCTGCAAAGGAAGTTTGGGAGTTCCCGCGTTTACAACTCGCCACTTGCTGAAGCGAGTATTGTAGGGCGTGCGATCGGCATGGCGACACGTGGCCTGAAGCCCGTCGTGGAAATTCAGTTTTTCGATTACATCTGGCCCGCGATGCATCAGATCAGAAATGAATTGGCACTCATGCGTTGGCGTTCAGGAAATGAATGGAAAGCTCCGGTAGTTATTCGAGTCCCGATTGGCGGCTACCTAAAAGGTGGTGCTGTCTACCATTCACAATCTGGTGTCTCCACCTTCACGCAGATCCCAGGACTGCGTGTGATCTATCCTTCGAATGCGCTGGATGCTAACGGATTGTTACGAACTGCAATTCGCTGCGACGATCCCGTACTCTTCTTAGAGCACAAACATCTTTATCGCCAGGCCTACAACAAGTCTCAATACCCGCCGGACGACTTCATGATTCCATTCTCCAAAGCTAAGGTTGTTCGAGAGGGTACAGATCTCTCCATCATCACTTACGGCGCGTTGGTCCAAAGATCCCTACTAGCCGCGAAGCAGGCGGAGCAAGACGGCATCCGTGTTGAAGTTATTGATCTACGCAGCCTCGTTCCTTACGACTGGAACACGGTGAGCAAAAGCATCAAGAAAACCAACCGCGTTATCGTTGCCCACGAGGATTCGCAATCGTTTGGCTACGGCGCTGAGATAGCCGCACGCATCGCCGGTGAGTTGTTCGAATATCTCGATGCTCCGGTACGTAGGGTTTGTGCACTCGACACGTTCGTCGCTTACGCTCCGCAGTTAGAAGATGAGATCCTCCCGCAAGTGGCTGATGTGGCGAAAGCGATCGGCGAACTTCACGGTTATTGAGCGATTTCCACCAAAGCAGGTCCACAGATTACACAGATTACACAGGACAGGGGGCAGGAGCAGCAGGCAGGAGCAGGAATCATTTGCCATATATCATTTGACATTTCTCATTTGTCATTTCTGAGCAGAGTACGAAGGGCCAAGCGCAAAGTGCACGATCCAGGTAGCTCTTAGTGCTTAGCTCTTTGCTTTTCGAAATGACAAATGAGAAATGTCAAATGATATATGGCAAATGATTCCTGCCCCTGTCCTGTGTAATCTGTGGATCTGCTTTTGTTCACACATTTGCAACAGTTTACCGCTCAATAAAAATACATACCTGTATCGTTCTGTTTCGCGGTTTACCTTCCTTTTCGATCGATTCACAGCGCATCGCCCATAGTTCTTAGAGCTTGGCAGCAGTCGCCGCTTGGCATGCATGTTGCGGAAAAACGCTGTGAAATGGCCTGAGGAGCGTCTCCCCAACATCAATTCCCCTGCGTGCAGAATAATCGCGATTTATTGATTCAAAGGGAGGTATTAACAATGAAGCATGCGTTGAGTGTGTTTGTCGCGGTCATCCTAGGGCTAACGACTGCGGCTTTCGCTCTCGGACAACAGACAACGACAACTACTAAAGTAACCAAGACTGTGCAAAACCCGGATGGCACCTACACCATCATCGAATATCCGGCAAAAAAGGAAGTCACCGTCCAACTGACTCCCGTCACGATTACGCGTGGCAAAGGGGTCGCAACAATTCTTAGAGACGACGACGGAACGCGAATCAAACTTAACCTGACTGACGTACCCGCGGATGTGACTGCGCTCAATCTGTATGCAGTGGACGACACCGGAACGGTTACGCCACTTGGTCCAATAACAATTGCTAACGGCACCGGCACTATGACTGCCGCAGCGCCGCTAACCAAGTTCATGTTGATTGCTTCACCAACTGCCGACTTGACCACCTACACTCCCGAAACGAGCGTGCTGTTTAGAAGCGCCGTTCCGGAAGGCTATGCAGTGATTCCAGTCGCGCGCCCGAGTGGTGAAAAAGTCTCAGCCGTATCGACGCCAGGAACTACTACGACAGCGGATGCAGTACCAATGTTGAATATTCCTACGTTTAAGAAAGGCGACGACACAAAAATCAAAGTTGACTTCTCTGGAGCCCTTGCGGGTGCTCGAGCAAATGTGTTCGTTACGCCCCGGAAGGACGGTCCGACTGAGGTCAACATGCGCTTCCACGAGTTGAAGGAGGCGCCTTCGGGTCAAGCATTTATTTTATGGGCCGTTTCACCTGATCAGAAGTTCGTGAAGCTCGGTCAGGTTGTTAACGTAAAGGGCCGCAACGAGGCCGAGATCAAATCTGAAACGACCTTGGCTGACTTCGGCCTATTGGTAACCATGGAGGATGCTAGCGCGATCGGAGCAGCACCTGTGGGCCCAAGAATTGCCCACATCTACATTACTCCGTAAGCGATTCGGCGAATTATCAAGCCTTCTTTAGGCCGCCTCAGGGCGGCCTTTTTCTCGCCTGCGCGCTTCGGCAATTTCTGGAACCGATCCAGAAACCTTCCGCAAAATGACTCTTAGGTAAAAACTGGCGCAAACTGCTGGTATGGCTGGCCACGCGACAAAAAAGCTATCCGGACCCTATTAGATTGCGCTAAGATGATCCCTGTTTGGAGTTGCCCTTCGCACCTCCCACCCGACAGGCTCCCCAGGGCGAGCCGAGTTTTCCAACCCGTGCAAAATACCCCCGCCGTCGAGTTTTAGTGGCGGCTCGAATTTTCCGCTTTTGTCTCGGGTACTAACGACCATGAACAACAGAATCCCCCGACTACTTCCGCTTCTATTTCTTCTCGTCACTCCATTAATCCAAGCTCAGGAAACCTTGCCCGAGCTGGTCAGAAGGGTAAAACCGTCCGTTGTATCCATTGCCACTTACGATGGCAGTGGTGAAGCGTTGTTGACCGGCAGTGGTTTTTTCCTCGGCCAGGGTAAAGTGGTCACCAATCTACACGTCATTCGCGGCGCAGCGCGCGTTGAGATCAAAATGCTCGACGGCAAGGGGAGAACCTATCCTGTTGCTGGTCTGTTGGCGGTGGATGAGGAAGGCGACTTGGCACTTTTGAGCGTTGAAATGCCGGCTGACCGTGCGCGGCCTATTGAGCTGGCACCCGACCTTCCCGATGAAGGTGAACCGATATTTGTAATTGGCAATCCGCTGAAACTGGAAGGGTCAGTAACGAATGGAATTGTTTCCGCGGTAAGAGAAGTACCAAACCTGGGGCGCATCATTCAGATTACGGCTCCAATATCACACGGCAACAGCGGCAGCCCGGTGTTCAACTACAACGGCCAGGTCCTGGGCGTCGTCACAGTAAAGGTCACAAATGGGCAGAACATAAACCTGGCAATCGCATCTGGACGTGTCCGCGAGTTGCATGGTGAAACTGTTCGACCGCTAACGGAGTTGTCGTTGAGGGGCAAAGGTGATCTGGCTGAAACTTTTTATCGCAATGGTTTAGAGTCGTTGTGGCTTGGCAACTACGACAGTGCTCTCGGTTATTTTGAAAATGCAGTGAACCGAAATCCGAAACGCGTGGAAGCCTGGGTCCAGGTCGGTTATTGCAAGGTTAAGCAGGGTAAGAATGTCGACGCGATTAGGGCCTACGAGCGCGCCCTTTTCCTAAAGCCGGCATCGGCAGAAATCTTTAACAAGCTCGGAGACGCTTACTACTACGCCGGTCGTTTACGCGAAGCGATTGATGCATACACTCAAGCTGCGCGACTGCGTCCGGACTTTGCCGAGACTTACTACAATCTCGCTATTGCTTATTACGAAAGCGGCAATCGCACGATGGCGGCTACCGAAGCTCAGTCGTTACAGAAATTAGATGTGAAGTTGTATGAGAAGTATCTGAGCGAAATCCCGTAAGCAGAGGCAGATCCACCGAAGCAGATCCACCGATTTCCACAGATTACACAGATTCAGCCCTAAGCAGTTAAGTTGGATGATCAAGTTTCCTCGCTCTAAGGTGGGAACATCAGATTCAACTCAACTGATTAGGGCTGAATTTGTGTAATCTGTGGAAATCGGTGGATCTGCTTCAGTGGATCTGCCTATCCTTTTCCGGTTGCCGCGCCGCCTACGAAAATCGCCCTGTCGATGGTGCTCGGATTGCCCAGCACTATGAACTGAATGTTTCGCATGTACTTTAGTGAAACTCGTTGCACATCCTCTGGTGTGACGGACCTCAGTTGGTCAATCACGTTAAACGAATTGCGCCAACCACCACCAATCAATTCGTACTGAGCTAGCTCTCCAGCCTGCGCCGCATTTGTTTCCTCGCCCAAATAGTAGCGCGTTAGGAATTGCTGAACCGTTGCCTTTAGCTCATCCTGACTAATGGGTTGCTGTTGTAGTCGTGCAATTTCATCAAGCATCACCTTTGTTGCTTGATTCGCGTCTACGGCTGATACCGAAATCCCTCCGGTATTCGCTCCCTGACTTCCCAGGAATGCATCAGGAGCGTACGACAAGTTTCTTCTGACGCGCACTTCCACGAAAACTCTGGTTTGCAGGATTGAGGATGCAATCCTCATTGCGGATATATCCGGAGACGTCATCGTCGGAGCAACAAAAATACCTTGCACGTAATTGGTTGGAATATCTCTTGCCGTCACAGCAAGTGTTGGCTCGGAAAACGACAGTTGCGGCACCGGCGCTGCTTGGTAATTTCCTCGCGGCAGTTTCCCAAACGAGGCTTCGACCTTTTCTCGTAGCATCTGAGCATCGATGTCACCAACAACGACGAGTAACAGGCGTGAGGCTTGCATCATTTCCTGGTGGAATTTCTTTACATCCTCGATGGTCAGGCTTTTAAGCGAATTCGCTGTGCCGCGTGGATCATTAAGATAAGGATGGCCTGCATAAATCACTCGTGACTGGAGAACCTGTATGAACGAATCTGGAGTATCTTCATCATCGTTGACGGCAACGATCATGCGATTCCTGACTCGCTGAAAATCGTCAAGCGCAAAGCTCGGATGTAGTGCAGCGTCAACGAACAGGTTCCACGATCGATCGAAAAACCGTCGGGTTGTGCCAAGTGTGAGGGCCGAGTAATCGTAATTGATCCCCGAGCTGATCAGTGTGCCGGTACTGGAAGTCTCACGCCGAAATTTCTCCCGCGGATAGTTGGCGCTAGCCTCTGTTGCAACGTCCAACATGAGCGCTTCAACGCCCGCAGTCTTCTCGGTGATGTTCCGTGAGCCACCGCGCAAAAATAGACCGGCAACTACTGTCTGGCTTCCTGTCCGGCGCTTCAGCAGTACCTTGAGCCCATTAACCTCAAACTCACTTACGAGTTTGACCGCATCAGTGACGTCGCCGTCTGTGGTTGCGCGGCTCGCGATTGCATGGCGAGCCTCTGCAACTGGTAAAGGTAAAATGGTCAGGAGCAAAAAGCTCAGGACCAGCCAACGTCCAAGAATTTTTCTCATTCCCCGTAACCGCCTTAGGTGTTCCGACAACTTCCTTTAACGCCGAGCAGCAGCAGCAGCTGTTGATTGTGCCTGCGCCATTCCGATCAAATCGCTTTCAGTCAGACCTGACGATTTGAGCGCCTCATCTGACATCATCGCCAAACCAACATGTGGCTTGCTCTGAACGTAATTCGAGATGTACTTGCTGATATCTGCCCGGGAACTGGCGCGCAGTCGCTTTAAATATCCACGGAAGTAGTCGAGTCCGGTAGTTGACCACCAGAAGCTGATGGTATGCGAATAATCCGAAAGCTTCTCGCGCGAATAAAGATCATCAGCCTCGAGCAGCGCTTTAGCGCTTTCCAATTCTTCGTCACTGAAATAATTCGGATCGTTAAAATGCGCGATCTCATTGTAGGCAGCCCGAACAGCGGCCTTCACTTTGTCAGGTGTAGTTTGAATAAGTAGTGAAATTGGCCCAACGTTCCGTTGCGTGTAGTAGCCGAAGTTCACACCAGTCACCAAGCCGCTATCAACGAGTGCGCGCTGAAAGCGTGAATTAGGCTGACGGAGAATGAAGGAGAAAACATCTGCTGCGTACGTTGCGGCATCGTCTTTCCCGATGGAAGGTCCTTGCCATCCGATCTGCACCACGACGTTGTTCACGGGAGCTGCCATTAGGTGTCCTTCACTCTTCGGCAACGGCGGATGATTTACCAGTGGAAACTCAACGAAGGGATCCTTCGGTCTTCTAGCCCAATCACCAAAAAGCTGTTCGACCAATTGAAAAGCATTCTGCGGCGTAACATCACCGGTGACGATAATCGCTGAGTTGTTCGGAACATAATACCGACTCTTTATGAGTCTCATCTTGTCAGTTGTCGCCGATCGAACCGTTGCTTTATCTCCTCCAGGTCGTTTGCGGCTGGGGTACTTGTAGAAAAGGCGGGTGTTGATTTCCTCTGCGAGTGCGGAATAAGGATTTGACTCATGGCGGTCTAATTCGCCGATTACCACTTCTCTTTCTTGCTCGAATTGCTTCTCATCAAACGTTTGAAACTCAGCCTGATCCCGTAAGAACCGCATAGCCACCGGGAAGTTCGGTGTTGTCGTAGTGAAGTAATAATTAACTACCTCCTCATGTGTCTCACCGTTGTAGATGATGCCCAGCTCGTCGATGTTCCTCAGGTAATCAGACCGCACAGCAGCCTCCGGATTGACCTTGAAGAACATATGTTCGAATAGATGCGACAGACCGTTGAGCTCAGGTGGCTCGGTGAATGATCCGTTCCTCACCGCCAGTTCCACCGTGACTAAGGGAACGGAATGATCCTCGAGCACGATAATCTCAAGTCCATTCGGCAGCACCTTATTAACAAGTGGCGCAGCCTCTGCGAGCGGTGCTGATGAGCTGGCTGTAGCTGCTGGCCTTTTCGGTGATTGGACCTGCGGCTTTGGCCTTTGTGCGAGAGTCGGATTTACAACAAGGGAGCAAAAAAGAAGAAGAAGTAACAGACTGCGTTTCACAACATTACTCCGTAGGTTTTTGAGATACGGGAGATTGTTCGATGTGTCGCCACTTCGAATAGATGTCAACCCGCGTACGACTCATCCTGTTCAATCTTAGACAATACCCAATCAAACTCACCCGAGGTTATCTTGCCACCGCAGAATTCACAAATGCCACTGGCGTTGACTTTCAGTGGTGAGGCGCAATTCGGGCAGCTCAGCTCAGTTCGGGCGTGGGATGACTTGGCTTGGCGGTTCCTTATAAACGTCCAATACTCACTCCATTGACGCGTCCTCTGTCGAGATCCGGAGACGACATTTCCATTACTATCGACAGTGTAATCGTTTCCTTGAGCCCAAATTCTCAGAGTGATCGCTTGATAAAATGCATCTTCCTGGATCTTCACCGGTTGCATCGCAGTAATCGTGCAGTTGTCGACGATGTTTCTCATACCCTGTCGACGATAAGCTTCAATCCAATACTGATGCATTTGGAAGATATTGTCTGTTTCATGCGGTCGCGCGCGCTCCCAATTCAAGCTTGACCATGCCGCCTGCAGCTCATCGAAGATAAGCTTCGCGCGGGTTTGAAACTCACCCCAGGAGAACTCAGGATTGTTCTGATCGAACGCTGCTCGCACGGCTTCGAAGTTTGGTTGAATTACAGTCGGATAATCAGTGCCGACTTCCGGAACATCGGAAGTCAGCAGCGGCCCGCGTGCCTGGATGCCGAGCACAGTAATGCTCCGCACGTACCACTGAAATTCTCCACTATCAATCTTGGTTCCGCAGTAGGCGCACGCGCCGACCGTATCACGTTGGAGTGGGGCACCGCATCGCGGACAATGAAGCGCCGTAGCTTGAGCAGGCGGAGGCGAAAGCAGATCTCGCTTTCGCTCAAGATTCCATCGTTCGGTGACGTAGTATGTCATTTCACTAGAACCACCGGATGGTGATCTCACAACTTCCGTATAGTTCGTTTCAAATATCAATCCGACCCGCACCAGGGGCGTCTCGAGGCCTTCAACCTGTGCAACACTCATCGCCCCGACAATGATGCCTTTTACCTCAGCGATACCAGGTGGGTTGCGATCCATCAACGTCTTGCGCGCGCTCTCGCTGAGGTATGGTGACAGAAGATCGAGGGCCGCAGTGCCATGTCCGCGCGCATCGTGAGCTTTGCCGTACAACGCATACGCGAAATCCGTGAAGACGATTTCGGAGAAGTTAGGATCGAATTTCCGTAGACGGGCGAAACTACGAGCCGTCGCATCTTGACTACCTACTCGAGGCACGTTTGACGGAGTAACGATTGATGAAAAACTCACCGTCGACTTCCGATGCCTAAAGAAGTAAACCACACCGAGAATTACGAGAATGTCGAGCGGAATTCCGATTAAGGGATGTTCGACGGTGAGGTAAACAAGGAGTCGAATTGCTTCAAAAATCAACCACGCAATGGCACCGCCGTCGCCACTACCTCCTCCGTGACTGCCGCCGCCGCTGCTTCCACCGCCACCATAAGAATGACCGCCGCCAACGCGCGCGATGACTTCTAACGGAGCCAGCAGAAGCCACGAGACGGCTGCGAATATAAGGCATGCACC
>DATBSH010000107.1:0-8206 GCA_036559885.1 Pyrinomonadaceae bacterium | reverse complement strand
CCCAATTAACGTTGGAATCGGTCGCTGGCGCTCCCGTTCTGTAGTTGAGTGTTATTTGAGAGTATCAACGAAGCTGGTATTGATTGAGAATTGTGCCTCTTGAAATCGGTCGCTTCGCTCTCGTTCTTAAAGTTGAGCATTGTGTACCTTCAGCGATGCCACGTTAGGATTTTTTGCCTGAATCGGGCAGAATCATTTTCACCACGAAGACCAAAGGTCCAAGACCAAAGACCGACTCAGTAATGTTCAAGAAAGTCCTCATTGCCAACCGTGGCGAGATTGCTGTGCGCATTATCCGAGCTTGTCGAGAGCTTGAGATATCGCCCGTTGCTATCTTCTCCGAAATCGATAGCGACAGTCTTCATGTGCGAATGGCTGATGAAGCAGTTTGTGTCGGGCCGCCTCCTTCAACCCAAAGCTATCTAAACATCGCGGCGATTATCGAAGCCGGCCAAAAACGCGGTGCGGAAGCCATCCACCCTGGGTATGGCTTTCTGGCCGAAAATGCCCAGTTCGCCTGTGCTGTCAAAGATGCGAATCTGATCTTCATTGGTCCAACCCCTGAGGCGATGGAGGTGATGGGGTCAAAGATCACTGCACGGAGAGCTGCGGTCGATGCGGGTGTACCTATCGTTCCTGGCACCGTCGAACCGTTGAGGTCTCTTTCTGAAGCAAGAAGTGTCGCCGAGCAATTCGGCTTTCCCGTGATGTTAAAGGCTGCGGCAGGCGGCGGTGGCAAGGGCATGCGACTGGTGAGTTCTCCAAAGCAGTTAGGATCTGCGTTCGAGACCGCGCAGGCTGAAGCGGCCGCGGCATTCGGTGATGCATCGCTGTACCTGGAGAAAGCGGTGGAGCGCCCACGGCATATCGAGATTCAGATCTTTGCCGATACTCACGGAAATGTTGTTCATCTTGGAGAGCGCGAATGTTCAATTCAGCGGCGACATCAAAAGGTGATCGAAGAATGTCCCTCGCCGATTAACGATCCGAATCTTCGTCACGAGATGGGCGAGGCAGCAAAAAAGTTGGCGCGAGCGGTTCATTACACGGGTGCCGGCACCGTCGAGTTCTTAGTGTCAGACACGACTCGCGATTTCTACTTCCTCGAGATGAACACTCGGTTGCAGGTCGAACACCCGGTCACTGAGCTGGTCACGGGTTTTGACCTCGTGCGCGAGCAATTTCGAGTTGCCAGCGGCGAACCGTTATCTTTTACGCAGGAACAGATTGGCTGGTACGGGCATGCGATCGAGTGTCGCATATATGCAGAAGATCCAGAGAACAACTTTTTTCCATCGCCCGGCCGAATAAACCATCTTCGAGAACCATCGGGGCCCGGTGTTCGAGTGGATAGCGGAGTTCAACTCTACTCGGAAGTATCCATCTACTACGATCCGATGGTGGCGAAGCTAGCCGTGTGGGGGAGGAATCGGGCCGAAGCCATTGATCGTCTCGCTCGCGCTCTGAACGAATACTTGATCGCCGGCATCACCACTACGCTTCCATTCTTCCGAAGCGTCGTTAGGGACGAGGAGTTCCTGGCGGGTAAGCTCGACACCGGTTTTATTCCCAGATTCAATGAACGACAACCGAAAACAGAAACACGTTCGAACTCAGCTCTCGAAACAGACTTGGCCGCGATTGTGGCGGCTATTCAATACGCGAAAGCTCAACAGCGCCGCACGACCCTAATCCCCGGTACTTCGCATCGTTGGAAAATATCAGCCCGGCAGTCGTTATTGAATGAACAAACATTTAAAAGCCCGTCCACTAAAAAACCCGGCAAGCGATGAAGCTTAAAGCGCTATTGAACGAACAGGAGTGCCAAATCGCGCTCGAGTCGGCACACGAAGAAGTTGTGGCTGATATTGATGGCCGCAGATATCAGCTGCAAGCGAAGCAGTCGCCGGACGGAAGTTACTTAATCCTTGAAAGCGGCCGCGTATTCGAATGTCGCGTCACACCTCAGCACGGCTCTCGCGACACTTTCGACGTAGCTATTAGCGGGCGAAACTATACGGTCACGATAATCGATCCACGTAAGTTGCGCGCCGATCGCGACGCGGATCACCATCATCACGGAAGTGCGGAAATCACAGCTCCTATGCCAGGCAAAGTAGTGCGTGTGTTAGTTGAGATCGGTCAGCAGGTGGAAGCGGGCGCGGGACTCGTTGTCGTCGAGGCAATGAAAATGCAAAACGAAATGAAATCTCCACGTGATGGTGTCGTGGTTTCGGTGGACGTGACTGCCGGTGACACTGTCGAAGCGGGTGCGTTACTAGTGGTGATTGAATAAAAAGAGTATCCACAGATTACACAGATTACACAGATTAGAACTAACGCAGTTAAGTTGAGTGACAGGCTTCCCAACGCTCACACTAGGTAGTCTAATTTACTCAAGTTAACTGCCTTAGTTCTAATCTGTGTAATCTGTGTAATCTGTGGATACTCTTCCATCTAGCATATGAATGACGATTTAAGAATCCTGCTGTGGGATATTGACGGCACGCTGATCCATTCCCTAAGAATCGGCGCCTACAAAGACTATACGATTCCGGTGCTTGAAGAAATCTTCGGAACGTCGGGGCAGCTCGCAACGATGCGTGTGTCGGGCATGACGGATCTGCAAATTATCGCCGAGGCACTGCGAGAAGAAGGTTACACCCATCATGACGTTCGTGAGCGCATTCATGAATTAAGTCAGCGATTAACCGAGGAGGCCCGACGCGCAACGGGAAATGGTGAGCCGTTCTTTGAAGTTTTACCCGGTGTTCGACAAACGTTGGAAGTTCTCGATCGACATCCGCGTTATCGCTCAGCGCTATTGACGGGTAACATCGAGGCAATGGCCTACTTGAAAATGGAGTTGGTGGGTCTGGACAAGTTCTTCAATTTGCCCGGCGCTTTCGGTAACGAGTCGCACGACCGAAAAGATCTTCCCGCTCTCGCTGCCCGACGAATTCGTCAACACCTGCAGAGGGAACTTACGCCCGATCAATTCATCGTCATCGGTGACACACCCAACGACATCGGTTGTGCCAAACACTTCGGCGCGCGCGCTGTCGCACTTGGCACGGGACGTTTCTATTCAACCGAAGAAATCATGGCCTGCGAGCCCGACGCCTTCATACCTGACCTCTCGAATAGTGAATTAGTCCTCGAAAAGCTCGCCGAACTGTGAGCAGAAAAACAGGGGCAGGAACAGCAAGCAGGAACAGGAAAACGGATCCTGCTCCTGCGTGGTGCTCCTTCCCCTCGTTGCTTTCTACTTGCCGTCGTCCGGTGGAATGACGAGATTTTGCCCAACCTGAATCTTGTCGGGATCCTTCAGCTTGTCGCGATTCGCATAGAAGATCCGCATGTATTCGTTCGGGTCACCATAATACTTTTTGCTGATCTTGGAGAGGTTGTCGCCCGCAACCACTGTGTATGTTTGTCCTCCACCTTGTCCGCCACCTGCGGCAGCTCCAACCGCGCGGCTCTGATCGACAGAGATGTCGGCGGTGATATCGTCCGCATTCGGGTTTACTAACTTAATCTGATCCCAGAACCTATTCTTTGCATCTTCAGATGGAGCAATACCTCTGATGAAGAGCTTGTTGTCCTGCACATGCAGGTTCTGAAATCGAATCTGCTGTTGATCCGCCATATTCAGCACCGATTGGTACTTGTTTTTCAATTCGTTGAACCGCTGTTGCGCTCCTTGCTGTTGCTCAGCTTCCGACGCACCGCGTCCAAACATCTTGTCAAAGAGTCCCATAATCTTCTCCTTCCCTTTCACACTTCTGTACTGATTTGAACCTTGATCGGGTAGTCAGACTGATCACAGCAATGATCGTACCTAGAAGAAAACCATCCACAGATTACGCAGATTACACAGATTAAGTGAGACAGGTAAGTTGACCGATTTAGCTACTTCCGTTTTTCGGACGGAGACCTAAACTCAACTTAGCAGTCTTAGATTCTAATCTGTGTAATCTGTGTAATCTGTGGATACTCTTAGATACGGTGGAAGCCTTTAAGAATATCTCGGGTCTTTAGACGAAGAATAACTGGTCTGCCATGCGGACAGGTTGTAGGTGAAGAAGTTTGCAGCAGACGGTCGATCAACCAGCGCATCTTTTCTGGCGCGAGAGGCATGTTGACTTTGATTGCTGCGTGGCACGCAAGTGAGGCTGCAATTTCGTCGCGAAGTGTGTCATGGGCTGCGTTCTTCTTTTCTGCGTCGACAGTATCGAGCAGCTCCGCGAGCATATTGCGGGCTTCACTGGCGGGTAGATCTGCGGGAGTCGCCTTAATCGCCACCGTCCGTCCTGAGAGTCTCATCAATTCAAAACCATAACGCTCTAACTCTGGCGCCAGGTCATCGAACACTGCTGCCTGAGCTGGAGTGAGATCAAACGTCTCAGGGACGAGTAGTTGTTGCGATTCTGATCGGCGTTCAGATTCGAGCGCACGATATTTGTCAAACAAGACTCTTTCGTGCGCGACATGTTGATCGATCAGCAGCAATCCTTCGTCGTCGGTGGCGATAATGAAGCTCTCTTCTAATTGACCAAGCGGTCGGATGTTTGCTGATAGAGATTCCGGTGCAACTGGCCGAGCGAATTTCTCAGCGGAGTTAAAAGGGGGCAGGCCAGACGCGGGGACGCGGGAAAGAGCTGACGCGGAGAGAGGGGGACGCGGAGACGCGGCGACATCATCCATCTCCATGTCCCCGTGTCCCCGCGTCACCGTGTCCCCGTCTCCCCCCGTCCCCGTGTCTCCGTGCCCCAGCGTCTCCGCGTCCCCGTGTCCCAGCGTCTCCGCGTCCCCGTGTCCCAGCGTCTCCGCGTCCCCGTGTCCCAGCGTCTCCGCGTCTCCCCGTCCCGGCGTCTCCGGGTCCGCTTCTTCCGCCAGCGCCTCTTCAACAGATGACATTAATGAAGCAAAGTCGATCTTTGATTGTGACGGTGGTTGATAGTCGGGACGCAGATTGAATTCACGCTTTAAGGGGTCAGGCTCCGCAGCCGATTTAACGGTAGCAACATCTGCCGTTATCGACTTGAATTCTGGACCACCTACACTCACACCTACGGCAGCTGACTCCGCCTGCTGGTGTGCGGTAGAAATAGGTTCAGGCTCCTCGCGAACAAAGCCCGCGCTCGCAAGCGCATTCCGCACTGATTCTCGTACTGCGTCAGCGACCGCAGCAGCACGCCTAAAGCGGACTTCCGTTTTGGCGGGATGCACGTTCACGTCAACTTCTTCCAATGGTGTCTCAATGAATAAGAGCGCCGCGGGATAGACCCCGTGAGGAAGCACCGAACGATATCCTTCAGACAACGCTCGGCCAATCAACCGATCACGTACGAAGCGTCGATTGACAAACAAAAACTGCGAATCGCGTGAGGTACGCCGGTCCCGGGGCGCTGAAACATACCCGCTGATATGCGCAACCTGCGGATGACCACCATCTACCTCGAGTAGATTGTCGAGAAAGTCGGATCCAAAAATTTGATAGGCCCTCTCCCGCAAGTCTTTCGCAACACCGGCGTGCAATACCTCACGTCCATTGTTGGAAAACGTGAAGGCGATCTCCGGATGGGCCAATGCGTAATGAGTGACGAGATTCGTGAGGTGAAAAGTTTCAGTCGCTTCTGAACGTAAGAACTTTCGCCGTGCGGGAACATTAAAGAACAAGTCGCGTACGATGATTGTTGTTCCGCGAGGATGAGCAGCGTCCTTTACGTCGCGCATGCGTCCGCCGTCGATAGTCACACGCGTCGCGGGATTGGAGCCGGCGGTCTGTGTTGTTAATTCAACTTTGGCCACGGACGCGATCGACGCCAACGCCTCTCCGCGAAAGCCGAGTGTCGCGATCGCGTTCAAATCATCTGAGCCACGGATTTTTGACGTTGCATGGCGCTCAAACGCAAGTATTGCATCATCATGCACCATTCCCTCGCCGTCATCCGAAACCTTTAGTAATCTTCTGCCGCCCGCCTCGATTTCAATCGTGATGCGTGTAGCTCCCGCATCGATGCTGTTCTCGACAAGCTCTTTGGCTACAGAAGCCGGCCGCTCAACAACTTCGCCAGCCGCTATTTGGTTGGAAACGTGATCGGGGAGGACTCTTATTTTTGACATCGTGTTTTGTGAGAGTTATGGTCTTTGGTCTTTGGGTTTGTGTTTTACTCTTTGTCTTTAAATTCGGATCTCCTAGATCTGAGGCCAAAGACCGAAGATCTCAGATCTCAAATCATCTCAAATCTCAAATCTCAGATCTCAAATCTCAGATCTCAAATCTCAGATCTCAAATCTCAAATCTCAGATCTCAAATCTCAAATCTCAGATCTCAAATCTCAAATCTAAAGATAAACCACCTGATGTTCATTGCTTCCAATATTGACCGCGTTATAAATCCACTCCATCACGTACGTTCCGTGGCGGGCCAGCAACGAGGTGATATTGATATGCCGCTCCTGCAAATCCTTATGCGGGTAAAGCTGATCGAAAGCCCTTTGCAGTTGCCGCTGAGCTGCTTCGTCGCGAGCTAACTGCGCCCGCACAAACCGCGTTCGCAAACCTTCTAGTTGATAATTGATTTTTTTACGACCCGTATCGAGGGCGGCGGCCAATGTTTGATCGACATTAGCAAGTTCTCTTCGAAGCCGGTCTAGTTCAGAATTAACTCGCTGATCCGATTCAGTAAATAGCTTCGCAGTATCTGCACCGAGGTGCTCCTCCACTACTCGCTTCATTACGTTTTCCAGGCCGTCGAAGAAATCAGCGAGCGTCAAGCCGTACCTTTCCAACCCGCGACCCGTATGCCGCTCAACCATCGTCAGACTGGAACGCGGCAGTATGGGAGTGACTGGTCGCCCAAGTACTCGATACACCTCGTTAGTTTGTGCAAAGTAAGCGATCTCGGCCGCCCCCCCGTAATATGCGATTGTTGGCAGCAGATAGTCCTGAACCACCGCGCGCAAAGTCACATTCGGACTGAACATCTCGGGAGAACGTTGTGCCAACTCAGCTAGTTCGGGCGCTGTATACTCCTCATCACATTCCTTTGCTTTGTATTTTCCGTCTTCCTGTCTCGTTATTGCGTGGCGTGCGCCCTGCTTATCGCGCAGAAAAAGTGGAAAGGAATTAGCAGAAGCCATCACTTGCGCATGATAGCCAGCCGTTTCCAATTCGCGGCTGCGTTCTTCAACGGAAGTTGCGATGTCAGGTGCGCGCCGGGCCGCTTGTGCATAAAGCGGAGCTGCGAGTTTCTTTAACTCGCTATCAAGCGGATCAAGAAAGATCAGTCCGTAACGACCTAACAGCGACGTCATCATCGTCGCAAACGAATCAGAATAGCTGCGACCTGATTGCCAGGCATTCTGCAGCAGCTTCTTAATATCGGCGGCGAACTCGGAGTTTGGCAGTTGCGCAAAGAACTGATCGATTACCCAACTGATCGAGTTATCGAGTAACACTTTTCCAACAGGCTGATTCTCTTCATGGATAGAACTCGATACTTCGATTTTTGCGAGTTGGCATTCGCGGCTTATGAATTCAGCAGCCGCCACTTCTGCGAAGTCATGATCCTCTGAGGCGATCCAAAACACAGGGACACATTTAGTGTTTCGCGTTCGCAGACAGCCAGCGAGCTTTACGGCGGAGAGAGACTTGTAGATCGTGTAGAGCGGGCCTGTGAAAAGGCCTGCCTGCTGTCCTGACACAACAGCAAGACAGTCAGAATCGCGGAACAACTCAATATTTCTCAGTGTTTCGTCCGTCGCACCCCAACGAATATTCATTGCGGCTAAGGCGTCGCACACTCTTGCTCGATCAGGTTGATAGTTTGCCAAAACCTCATTTGCTCGTTGCGGCAATTCGTGGTGAAAGCGAACGGCAGACGGATAGAACTGCTTCAGCGAAACAGGATCGCGAAGATAGTCGAGGAAGAGTCGACTTTGCTGCGGGATGCGATCGAAAGGTAAGGTTTCGACCCTCAAACCTGATTCTTCAGGGCTGCTGTAACAAGCGCTTTCCGCGGTACTCAATGAGTTTTGCTCCTGTCGGGGTATTGTACGCAGGATGATATGGATGTACCAGCGGTCCTCTGTTCTACTCTGGAGCTGAAGCCCACAATTCACGATCGTCGAATTTCAGGTTGGGAAGGGTGGCTTGCCCCCGCTCAACTCTCATGACATCGAAGATTGAGGGTAATGAG
>DATBSH010000106.1:0-3192 GCA_036559885.1 Pyrinomonadaceae bacterium | reverse complement strand
ATGCTCCAGAGTAACTACAACGCATCATCACCAATGCCTTGCGGAAAGACAACAACGGCCGTTATCAAACAATGAACGAGTTGTCGGTCGACCTAAAGAATCTGCGGGACGAATTGCAGGTTCAATCAAAGCTCGAGCGCTCAGCGGGGAAAGCATCCATTGGCGAATTGCCGAAAATCAAAACTGCTACCTTGAGCTCTGGAGCAACGCAGCAAGTAACAGTACAAAGCAGCGATGTCATTTCGCCGCGTCCTACGTCGAGCGCGCAATACCTTTTCCATAAAATCAAAACGCACAAAGGCATCGCGATCACCACGCTTGCGATGTTTGTAGTCGCAGCCGGAGCACTCGTCTATTTCACTCGCCGGCCGGTGTTGACCGAACAAGACACGATCTTGGTCGCAGATTTCGTCAATACTACCCGCGATTCAATCTTTGATGGAACACTCAAGCAGGGACTCGCCGTGCAACTGAGCCAGTCTCCATTTTTAAATCTGTTTCCGGACGTTCGCGTTCGTCAGACGCTGCGGCTGATGGGCCGATCGCCCGACGATCGAGTTACCGAGGAAATCGGGCTGGAGATATGCGAGCGGCAGGGACTGAAGGCACTGATCGTCGGAGGGATTGCGCCGCTTGGAAGTCATTACGTTATCTCGCTGGACGCGGTCAACGGCAAAACCGGCGAGGCGGTGGCGCGCGAGCAGGAGGAAGCGGAAAGCAAGGAGCAGGTGTTGAAAACCCTCTCCCGAGCAGCCAGCCGACTGCGCCAGAAGCTGGGTGAATCCCTTGGCTCGATCCAGAAGTTTGATGCGCCGCTGGAAGCCACAACTTCATCGCTAGACGCGCTGAAAGCTTTCTCTCTTGGGGTCGAACAGACCCAGGCCGGCAAATTCCTGGAAGCGATTCCGTATCATAAGCGCGCAATCGAGCTTGATCCGCAATTTGGCTACGCTTACGGTACGCTCGCGGTGAATTACTACAATACCAAACAGCCGAGTCTGGCCGCTGAAAACGCCGAAAAGGCGTTTGCATTGCGGGACCGCATGAGCGAATTAGAGAAGCTGCGCATAACTAGTTTTTATTACGCCTTTGTGACAGGTGAAGTCGACAAGGGAATTGAGACGGTTGAGCTATATAAGCGAACCTATCCGCGCGATGAACGAGGTCCTCTGAATCTTTCTGATCGCTACCAGACGATCGGCCAATTCGAGAAAGCTGTGGCTGAAGCGCAGCAAGCCCTGACGCTCAATCCTAATAACGCCGTGGGCTATTGGAATCTTGCAAATTCGCTTGTCGGCCTCTCGCGTTTCTCCGAAGCCAAAGAGATCTGCGAACAGGCGGTCGCCCAGAAGCTTGATACCACATCGCTCCATTACTTCCTATATCAGATTGGCTTTGTGGAAAACGACGCGGCCGCGATGCAGCAACAGGTAAGCTGGGCGAACGGGAGACCAGATGCCTATGTGGCGCTCGATTGGCAAACTTCCGCTTCAGCATTTGCGGGACAGTGGCGACGGGCGCAGGAACTCTCTCAACGCGCGATTGACCTTGCCCTGAGCAGTGATACGAAAGAGGTAGCCGCGAGATATGCGGCTGAAGCAGCACTCCGTGCAGCAGCCTTCGGGCAGTGCGCGAAAACCAAGGTGGCGGCTTCGGAAGCGATGGCATTTGAGCATAATCGAGTATCGCTGCCCCGAGGGGCCCTTGCACTGTCTATGTGCGGCGACGGTTCGCAAGCTCAGTTGCTGGTGGACGAACTTCTGAAGCGCTACCCGAAAGACACGCTCATCAACCGCTTATGGCTTCCTGTAATTAGAGCTGCGCTTGAATTGCAGCGTCAAAATCCAACTGATGCTATTCAACTACTCGACGCAGTCAGGGGTTATGAACCTGCGGCCGAATTTTGGCCGCGATATTTGCGCGGGCTTGCGTACCTCGCATTGAAGTCCGGCAAGGAAGCATCTGCGGAGTTTCAAAGCATTCTCGACCATCGCGGCGAGGCTACTTTATCAGTCTTGTACCCGCTCGCGCATTTGGGTCTAGCCCGCGCAAATGCTTTTATAGGCGATGTGGAGAATAGCAGCAGGGAATATCAGGAGTTCTTTTCTCTTTGGAAAGACGCCGATGCCGATCTGCCTGAATTGATTGAGGCGAAGAAAGGATGGGAGTCGCTGAGGCGGCGATGACCGGACGGACAACCATCAGGGACGTGGTTTTAATCACCGATTCTAACCAGTGAGTCTTACGGTGTCTAGAGTTCAAAGTTGCGCAGACGAAATGATGCGCCGCCATGGCTTCCTCGGAGTTCCGGTCGAGACGTTCGAGCAGGCAGGGCGGAGTCAGTTTATCGCCCTGCTCGTGGAAGGGTTGAATTCCGAGTCGAGAGTCCTGGACATTGGATGCGGATGTCTTCGAACCGGATATTGGCTCATCCGTTTCCTCGATGCCGGCTGTTATCACGGTATTGAGCCAGCCCGCCGACGAGTGGAGTACGGTCTGCGGTATCTTTTCACGCCCGAAGAGGTGAAGCTCAAGCAGCCGCGATTCGATTTCAACCCCTATTTCGACACTTCTGTCTTCGGAACCCGTTTCGATTTCTTTCTGGCAGGATCGATCTGGACACATGCCAGTAAGCGTCAAATCGAAACCATGCTTGATTCGTTTGTACGCGATTCAATTCCCGCGAGTGTTTTTCTCACCTCGATCTTACCGGCTCAGTCTTCCAATGATGATTACCAGGGTGACGTGTGGGTGGGCACAAGCCATGAGTCGGATACGCCGGGCGTGATTCGGCACTCGCTGGCGTGGATTGCCGAACAGTGCCAAAGACGCGGTCTCGATGTAAAAGAACTCCCAGGCGAAGCCTTCGACAGTCAGTTCTGGCTCCGAATCTGTCATCGGTGATTCAGTAGGCGACATTGGCCATATGCTTGTCGTGCGCTATTTGGAGTGCTATCTTTTACGGGGTTCAAGACTGGCAGTAATTGTCTAAAGAATAGCCCTCTATCGGGAATTGCCTCGCCCTGAATGCACATCTCCGATTCCGAGTGGTTGACATGAGGGAATACCAGGAAAATGTGACCGAAAGCTCGCAAAGGATCAGATATCAATCAACTAACAAGTCTACAACTTCATCAAAGCTGCCCGGACAACGTGCCGCCTTAGTCGTTGCGCATCCCGGGCATGAACTCT
>DATBSH010000105.1:0-26691 GCA_036559885.1 Pyrinomonadaceae bacterium | reverse complement strand
TTTTTGATTTGCCGGTGGTGACAGTACCTGCCGGCTCGTCGGCGGATGGTTTACCAATCGGCGTGCAGATCGTTGGTCGTCCGTACGAAGAAGAAATGCTGCTTACTGCCGCCGGCGCTATCGAAGAAGCACTTGGGGGCTGGCGACGTCCGAGGTTGTAGACGGTAATTGTCTGGCAGCCTCCTATTCGATATAGTGCGCCTATTCGATATAGTGCGCCGACAAAGTTCAGAATTCGGCGGCGGCATTCAGGAGTAAACTATGGATCCACTAATGACAGTGCTCGGCTTCCTCTTCTTCGGCTTTATCGCGATCGTCCTCCTCGTTATTGGCGTTAAGACGATCCGGATCGTTCCGCAAGCCACAGTGATGCTCGTCGAACGTCTAGGCCGTTTCGACAAAGTCGCGAGCAGCGGTTTGAATATATTGGTTCCTTTTCTCGACAAACCACGAGCCGTTTACTGGACCAGCACGCGACCAGGTATAACGCAAATTGATTTGCGCGAACAGTACATCGATCTGCCGCCGCAACCTGTTATCACACGCGACAATGTGACAATACATGTCGACTCCGTTGTGTACTGGCAGATTACTGACCCGGTAAAAGCGGTCTATGAGATGAATGATCTTGTAGGCGGAATCGTGCAGTTAACAATCACTGGGATGCGCGCAGTAATGGGAGAAATGGATCTCGATCACACTTTGTCACAACGCGATCAGATTAATGCAAAGCTGCGAATCATCCTCGATGAAGCGACAGACAAATGGGGCGTGAAAGTAACACGTGTCGACGTGAAGAACATCAATCCGCCTGAAGACGTTCGTATCACGATGGAGAAGCAGATGACTGCCGAGCGCAACCGGCGTGCACTTGTGTTGCAGGCTGAAGGAGACCGGCAGGCGGCGATCACGCGTGCAGAAGGTGAAAAGCAAGCAGCAGTGACGCGTGCGGAAGGTGAAAAGCAGTCAGCGATACTAGCCGCCGAAGGTGCTGCCCAAGCTCGGTTGCGAAACGCGGAGGCTGAATCAGAAGCGATCACCCGAGTTGCTGAGGCGATGCAGTCACATGGCAATCCCGCTCATTATCTGATCACCACACGTTACATCGAAAGTCTTCGTGACATGACGCGCAGCAACAACTCGAAAGTTATTTTCATGCCGGTTGAGACGTCGTCAGTGTTATCGACTGTCGGTGCGATAAAGGAAGTGTTCTCTCAAACTGGTGATAACACCAAAGAACAAGACAATCCGCCGTCGCCGAGACCAAGAGAATTGCCGCGATAAAACCCTCCACAGATTAGATTACACAGATTAAGAACTAGACAGGTAAGTTGAGTGATTAAAGGTTGACTGACTAGGATCCTACTAGGGAGCCATGATCAGTCAACTTGGCTGTCTAGTTCTTAATCTGTGTAATCTGCGTAATCTGTGGATGTTCTTTAAGCCGATGCGTTGAGATCACCGTGTAGCGCGAGCCTTTGCTGCTGAGTTCACTGCTAAACAGGGTAAGTTCAGACACTTCCATTTCACTCGGTTCGAAATCCAATTCACTGTGAGCCTGAGCCAGTGCGCGCGCGCCGCGTGGACCTCTTAATCGCGCTACCGTTAAGTGTGGATGAAAGGGCCGATCCTCACGGACAAATCCGCTTTTTTCACACTCCGCCTCAAGTTGAGATTGCAACCTTAATAAGACGCCCCTTTGATCCGGGATTCCGATCCAGACGACTCGGGCTGGACCACGAGCGGGAAAGGAGCCAGCGCCTTCGACGCTGATCTTGAATGGCGAAAGGCCCGAGACCGCTCGCGCCGCTGCTTCCGACGCTTTTAGCACTAGTGCTTGCGAAAGGTTTCCGAAAAACTTCAAAGTGAGGTGAATGTTCTCAAGGCGAGCCCAGCTCGCTTGAACGTCAGGACACTTCATTTGCAATTGCTCTGCATGACGCACGACACGTTCGCGAACCTGTGACGGAATTTCGATCGCACAAAAGACTCGCCAGATAGGTGAGGAACCGTGATTCTTATGTAGCTTGTCCATTGTTCGAACGTGGAATGCGCATACTCAGCACAAAAGAACATCCATAGATTACGCAGACAGGAGCAGGAATCATTTGCCATATATCATTGGACGTTTTCCATTTGTCATTTCAAAGCGCCCTGAAGAGGTCCGCAAATGAAAAATGAAAAATGTAGAATGGCATATGGCAAATGATTTCTGCTCCTGCCTGGTGCCGCTGCTCCTGTCTGTGTAATCTGTGGATACTCTCTTAACTCTGATAATCGGACTCACCGCTGCGGCATCAAGGTCAATGTCTCCTTAGTGGCGTTAGCCACAGCCGCTTCGGTAAACGGAAACGCTCTGGGAGTGACCGCGCGCCAATCGTCCAACTGATCTTTCCAATGTGAGCTGCTCGGAATACCTGATTCGCCCAGTGTTATCCCATGTTGCGTCTGATCCCAATTCGACGGATCAGCAATGAGCCGCATCGAGACCGAAGCGCCAACGTTAACAGTCGCTCCGAGCAGACCTCCTGTGCCATTTTGCGGGAACGGAGGAATCGTGAACTGCGATCCGATCAGGGGTGCCGCCGCGAGTGGATGCGGAAAACGCGCTTTCACCATCTGGCCCCAAGTCCATTTGGATTCATCTGCACCGAGTGTTCGCGTTAATGTCTTCACCGCATCGTCGTAACAGGCGCGGAGAAGTTGCGCGTAGTCCGTAAATCCCTTCGGCAACCAATCTGATGGCTGAGCTTGAATCACGCGGTCGAGAGTCGTATCAAAATTCGGCCACCCATAACTTCTTACTAACTCTTCGCCAAGGGTGGCGGTGAGAATGCGCGAACGAAACGCAAGCCGCATTTGCGAAACAACAGGCGCAACGCGCGATTCCGTATTAAGTTGACCATCCCATTTCTCAAACTCATCAAGCCGGTCGTGCAGCTTTTGATCGGCGGGCGTCAACGTCGGGCGTAGTGTCTTCACAACCTGGCTTGCAAACAAAACGCCTGCGATTGAATAAACATCGCCCTGGATGCGCCGGAAATCCTGCGCACTGAGTTTTGGCTTTTCATTCAACAGGTCAAATATCCGACGAGCTCTATAAGGTTGGGCCCACACATGTGTCAGGAAGAAGGGATAATCGCTGCCGACTATTCGCTGGTTTGCAGTGACGATTAGTCCGCTCGGCGGATCGTAGAGTTGCGGCAATTTCGAAATTGGAATATAGCTGGTCCATTCACCGGCATCAGTTGATCCGTCATACGGCAGACTGCCATCGCCCGATTTTCTTATCGGAACTATTCCGGCAACGTGGTAACCAATATGCCCGTCCACATCTGCATACACTACGTTCTGTGCCGGAGCAGTGAACGACTCGAGCGCTGTTGTGAACTCCTTCCAGTTTCGTGCGCGATTCATTCGAAACGTGACGTCCGGGTTGTTCAGTTTTGGATCCAGGGCCGTCCAGCGTAAAGCGTAGCGTTTGTTGTCTCGCTCGAGAACAATTGGGCCATGACGGGTGACCGTCACATCAAGCCCTACGGTGTCAGTGTCAGCAACAGCAATCTCTTTTCTGACTTTGATCTCCTCGTGACGGACTACCGCATCCTGCCAGCCAGCCTGAGTCATGTAACGCTTTGGATTAGCCGGATCGAACTTTTCAATGTAAACATCCTGGACGTCGGGGCCGACATTCGTGAATCCCCAAGCCACATGATCGTTATGCCCAAGCACGACACCAGGTAGACCAGGAGCTGTGACTCCAGCCACACGCACACCTGGCGCCGTCAGATGAACCATATGCCAGATTGGCGGCGCGCTACCTGCGAGGTGCGGATCGTTAGCGAGCAAAGGCTTGCCAGAGGTCGTTCTTTTTCCGCTGACGACCCAATTGTTGCTTGCTGCTAGTGCTTCCGCATGAAATCCAATTCGAGCAAGAGCGTTGGATAGAATGTCTTGAGTCCGCGTGAGTTCAACTAATGTTTCGGCAGAGATCGGTGTGCGATAAGAGGCGGTAGCGGATTTTGATGTGTTTTTAACGTCCTTGCCTACGACCAGAACATCGATTGGCGAGACTTCCGGCAACAGTGCGGCTCGTTTTTCTGACGGTAACGCGGCGAGCGCTTCACGCATCACGTCTAGTCGCCACGAGTTTGATAGCGCTTCGAAAAAGATTTTGACAACGATCAGAGAATCTGCAGGAGTCCAGGGACGCGGTTTGTATTGGAGGATCCGAAACTCCGGTGGCAGAGACTTTTCGTCTAACGAATTGATAAACGCATTCACACCATCCGCATAGGCTTGCAAAACCACACGCGATTGGGGTGAGGCCTGGGACCACTCAGCTTCAACTGTTTGTGAAAAACCAAGAATCCGATGTTGCTTGTCTTGCTCCAGGGCAACGTTGTTAGGTCCAGCAGTAAGAACTTCCGCGAGCTCGCCGCGTGCCGTGCGACGGAACAGATCCATCTGCCAGAGTCGATCACTTGCGGTCGCATAGCCCTGAGCGAAATAAAGGTCGGCATCGTTTTTCGCATCGATATAAGGAATGCCACGTTCGTCACGCCGGATGATTACCTGATCAACCAATCCTTTTAGTTGGACATTCGTCGCTGCGGTATTCTGCGCGTGTGATGAGGAGGAATTGCGGCTAGAGAAAAAGCCGGCGGCGATTGCTGTGACTAACAAAATCGCGGATAGACGCTTCATAAGTTGGACCTCTTAGCAAGATCGTTAGGGTGGCGGCGAGATACTAGCACAACGAGAAAAAGGGGAAGAGGGAAAGAGGAGAGAGGGAAAAAGGGGAAGAGGGAAAGAGGAGAGAGGGAAAAGGGGAAGAGGGAAAGAGAGGAAGAGGGAAAGAGTTTTCTTCCTAACTATTGACGTTGAGTATGTCCGAATTTAGAATCCGACTCGTTCGTCTAGCTTTTCACGTCGATATTCGAAATGCGGAACACTTTTCAGCTCGCCGGGCGCTTGGCGCTAGTAATGGTTATCTTGGCCTTCTCGTGCGCCATCGTGAATGCGCAACAACGCCCTCTGATCACCGAAGACGTTGACATCATCCCACCAGGCACAATCCGGATCGAAGCAGGCATCGATTTTCTCCAGGGCGCGAAATTCCCGGTCTCGGGACTAAATGGAGACCTAACTCGCGTCGCCGTGATCGGGGTCCATGTTGGGATGGGCCCAAACGTCGAGTTCCAGGTGGAAGGGGTGGCTCAGAACGTTCTGAGTATCAACTCCCGTGGCCCTTCAGCTATTCCACTAACACTTTTGCCGGGTGCCAACTCGACCAACGACGTGGGTGACTTCATCGTCTCCACCAAATTCAAGTTACGGAATGAAACCCGTCGCGGTCCATCGCTTGGTTTTCGATTTGGTGTGCATTTACCTAACTCGGATCAAGCGAAGGGAATTGGCCTCAATCAAACGAACGCTTACGCATCTTTATTGTTTGGAAAGAAGTTTGGCCACGACGGTAGGTTCAATACGTTTGGAAATTTGGGTCTCGCGATTTTGACGGCTCCCACCCAACTCTTTTCCCAGAATGATGTGATTACTTACGGCGTCGCAGGAATCTATCGCGTGAACAGGCAATTCAGCATCGCGGGAGAAGTGAACGGCCGCGCGAACACCCGACCAGGTGATGGGCCGCTCGGCACGGAATCGCAAGCGGAAGCGCGTCTCGGAATGCAGATCAGGGCATCGGGCCTTCGATTTGATTTCGCGGGAATAAAAGGTCTCACGAACTTTACTCATAACTCCGGCTTCACTGTCGGCGTCACGTACGACACGCCAGTTATCTTCGCACCTGTCCGGCAATAGTTAACACAAAACCTCTCGTTCTCCCCAGGCTTTCGCCTGATTCGTACTCACAGGCATTTCTCCTCTTATGCCAACGCAGCGTACATTAGGTATGTATGTTTGATTGGTTACGAGCAATTGCGCGCTGGCTGGAACATTATGTAATTGGGATGCCGCTTTATCTGGCGGCTCCGGCGATGATCGTTGTCGGCGCTCTGGATTCGTCGCTGCTATCGCTCCCGGAGATCAACGACTATCTTGTCGTTGGTCGCTGCATTAAAAATCCGTCCGCTGTCTTCTATTTTCCTCTGTTCGCCGCCGCTGGATCAGTTCTCGGTTGTTTGTTGCTGTACACTATCATGCGCCGCGGTGGGCAAGCCGTCCTGCGAAAACGGTTTAGCATTCAAAGCATACGGCGAGTCGAACGAGCCTACGCGCGTTTCGGTTTCCTAGCCATCGCAGTTCCGGCCATATTGCCACCGCCACTACCTTTCAAGATATTCGTGGCTACGGCGGGCACGCTCGAGTATCCGCGTTGGAGATTTTTGTTGACTGTGATGGTGGCACGGTCGTTTCGATACTATGTGGAAGGCATACTTGCTGTTTTTTATGGGAGACGTGTGCTCACGTTCTTCAAAGACAATGGTCTAGTAATCATAAGCATCGTTGCGGCGCTTGCGTTCATCGGCGTGGTCATCTACTTGCTAGTGAATCGAGGAAAGCGAAAGGATGAGCAGGCTGAGGAGTTCGAAGACCGCGACGGTTTCATGGACGAAGAAGGAACCTACTGATTGAAGCTATCAATTACAAAAAGTCTTACTCGGCTTTCAGAATATCTTGTCACTTACGGTGCGTTCGGATTGTTTACCGTCGCGCTACTCGATTCGACATTTGTTCCGCTGCCAAGCAGTGCCGACGCCTTGATGCTCGTGTTATCCACAGAGCATCCACGCTGGATGCTGTTGTATGCGTTGATGGCAACATCAGGATCAGCACTCGGTTGCTATATCCTCTACCATATTTCCCGTCGCGCGGGCTCTCGTGCTCTAAAAAGATTCTCGGAAGCTAAGCAGAAACGCGTGAAAGAACTGATTGAGCGTTACGACATGTTTGCGGTGCTCGTTGCGACTCTCCTACCACCACCGTTTCCCTTCAAGCTTTTCGTCGTCACGGCCGGGGTTTTTCGCTTCAGCATTCTGAGATTCATGATTGCCATCATCGTCGGACGCACTTTTCGTTTCTTGCTTGAAGGCTTTTTTGCCGTCCGGTATGGACAGGATGCGAAGGTCATCCTCGCAAGGTATTACCCATGGATCGGGTTAGGACTGGCCGCCGGTATCCTACTATTGATTTTATTCCGCCGGCTGTTCAAGCGCGAAGTGAAAGAAGTTGTAGAGGAACTTGCTGATGCTTCCTTAGTAGAGTCAGTTCCCGAACGGCGGTTAGAGGCTGGGAATTAAGGCAGTGTTGTGATTTGTAGAGGAGTCCCCTCCGTGCGCCCTAACGACAATTAGCTGCAACAAACAGGGCGCTACAAATTAGACACGACCGGAATTAAAGGTGTTAATTCTGTGGGAGGTTCGGCGGCAGGTTTCAGCTCGATGAATTGAAAGTTGCGCGCTGCCGCAAGATCTTTGATGTCATGTTCGGTTTCCAGTTTCGATAGCAGCTGCAGAAAGATCTCAGCGGTTGCCAGCGCATCACTCCCCGCCCGATGTCGACTAATAATCGGAATAGAGAAGTGGCTGGCAATTGTGTCCAGGCGATGATTGGTCAGCTGCGGCAAAACTCGTCGTGACAATCTCACGGTACAGAGGTGCGGATTCACCATTCTGTGGCCGGGATAGACTCTCGAGATCTCGTGATTTAAGAAACTGGTGTCAAACGGTGCATTGTGTGCAACCAACACCGAATCACTTACGAAATCGAGCCAAGGTGGCGCAACATCAGCAAAGACAGGTGCAGACCTAACCATCTCGTTCGTTATTCCTGTCAGCGCCATCACGAAACGTGGAATGGGAATCTCTGGATTCACCAGCGACAGAAACTTGTCGACAATGCGCCCGCCTCTGATCCGGTAGGCGCCCAGTTCGATCAGCCGATTCGGCGGAGTCTTCGCGCCCGTGGCCTCCACGTCAACCACAACGAAGTCGAGTTCACTGAGCAAGCGCGACTCCCAGCCGTCTTCTTGTAACTCCACGGTGTTGTTTTCGATGAACTTGAATCGGCGGTCGTTTCTGACGAGATCGGCGACAAGCAATCCAGCAAGATCGTCGTCGATATGAGAAAGTTTGAAGACCGCGTCGACAATCGTTGAGGCGTGGGCGCGTCCCCCAAAATCGATTAGAAGATCGATTGTGTCTTGAACCAGAGTGGAGTCAGAAACTAAATTCGGATAAGGCGGCATGTGACAACCTGAGCGATTGTAGCAGCTAAACTTCCAGAGGTGAACAATTGAATTCCGAGCAAGTCATTGAAGAGTTCAGAAACAGTGGTGCCCTGCTAGAGGGGCACTTCAAATTATCAAGTGGTCTGCACAGTCCAATGTACTTGCAGTGCGCGCTCGTGTTGCAGTTTCCGAACAAGGCCGAGTTACTCGGTCGCGCCATCGCGGAACAGTTCAAGGGCAAGCAAATTGAACTGGTTGCGTCGCCAGCGATTGGTGGATTGATTATCGGACACGAAGTTGCGCGAGCGCTGGGTGCGCGGTTCATTTGGACCGAAAGACAAGACGGCGAAATGACTTTGCGTCGCGGTTTCTCCGTGCAGCCCGGAGAGAAAACACTTGTCGTTGAAGATGTAGTAACAACCGGAGGTTCTACCCGCGAAACCATCGTTGCGCTGCAGAATGCTGGAGCCGAAGTTCTCGGCGCAGCATCAATAATTGATCGTTCATCAGGTGCGGCAGATGTCGGCGTCCCCCGCATCGCCTTAGCCACACTCAATGTGACATCGTTCGATCCGGCCGAATGCGAGCTGTGTAAACAAGGTGTGCCTGCAGTAAAACCGGGAAGCCGGACAACCAGGAGGCAGGGGCAGTAGGCACGAGCAGAAGGCGGAGGGTGCTGGGTGGAAGGCACTCGTCCAAAGACCAAAGACCAAAGACCAAAGTCCAAAGTCCAAAGTCCAAAGACTCACACAACATGAATTTCAAACTTCTCGTCCAGTATGACGGCACGGAATTTCATGGATGGCAGATTCAGAATGGGCTGAGAACCGTTCAAGGCGAACTTACTAACGCTCTTTCTTTGATCGAAGGTCGTGAGGTTTCGGTGCATGGCTCCGGGCGAACTGATGCGGGTGTTCATGCCGAAGGCCAGGTAGCGAGCGTAGTTCTGGAACGTGAAATATCCCCGGAGAAGTTGCGTGCAGCGATTAATGGAAATGTTGGGAAGGACGTCCGCATACTTACCGCCGAGGCCGTGCCTGACGATTTCCATGCCCGCTACTCGGCGATCGAAAAAACCTACGCCTACCGAGTAATTAATGCCGCAGTGATGTCGCCGTTTTGGTCTCGGTATGCGCACCACGAGGCGCGACCGCTTGACGTCGCGAAAATGCACAACTGTGCGAAACTTTTTTTGGGGGAACACGATTGGACGGCGTTTTCCGCCGCGCAATCAGACGTAGAGAATCGCGTTAGAACAATAACCGCTCTCGACATTGAAGCATTTCAGGATAAACGTGCGTGTGGCCGCGTTATTCAGATCAAAGTGACTGCGAACGGCTTCCTGCGTTACATGGTCAGGTCCATTGCCGGAGCACTGCTTGCGACCGGCAGGGGTGAAATTGACATGCAACTGATCGCCGATGCAATCGTGCTAGCCAAGCGTCCTTTAGAAGTTGTGACAGCGCCCCCGTGCGGCTTGACACTTGTTTGTGTTAGGTACGATTGAAAACGCGTGAGTTGCGCAGTCGGCAAGTGTGACCCGTACGGTAGTATCCCGCAATCATGTCATCCTGTAATCCTGTTAAAGATTCACAAAGCCTAACAGGATTACATGATTTCAGAATTACAAGATATGGTCTTTGGTTTTTGTTTGACACAGCTTTCTCAACCGACAAGAATGATGCGGATTCATGATCTAGCCATCATACGTCCTAACCTATGCTTTCTGACTTCTCCGGTATCGTAAAAAAAGGTTCTCGCGAGGAATCGTTGCTCGCGTCCGTCGCCTGGGACCGGTTGCCGCGGCATGTCGCCATCATCATGGATGGCAATGGGCGCTGGGCAGCTCAACGTGGCCAACCTAGAATCGCGGGACATCGTGCCGGCGTTGAAGCTGTTCGCGCGGCCGTCGACACCGGAGCCCGACTCGGGCTGCAAGCTCTTACTCTGTATGCCTTCTCCACCGAAAACTGGAAACGACCTAGATACGAAGTGGACGCACTGATGCGCATGTTGCGGCGTTATCTGCGACTTGAGCTGGACGAGATCGATAAGCAAAACATCAAGTTTCAAACGATCGGGCGCACCGGCGCGCTTGCCGACAAAGTGCGAAGTGAGGTTGCGCGAGCGACAGAGCGTACTTCAAAAAACAAAGGTATGGTTTTGACAGTAGCTTTGAACTACGGCGGTCGTGCTGAGATCGTAGACGCTTGCAAAGCGGCAGTGCGGCGATTACTCGACGAAGGCAGCAGGCCTGACGAAATTACGGAAGAGCGTATTGCAAACGAGCTCTACACACGCAATCTTCCTGAGCTGGATCTACTCTTACGAACCAGCGGCGAATTAAGGATTTCAAATTTCCTGTTGTGGCAGAGCGCCTACAGCGAGATCTATGTGACGGATACTCTATGGCCCGATTTTCGTCGCATTCACCTGCTTGAGGCTGTCGTTGATTATCAACGACGCGATCGACGCTTTGGTGGCCTCAAGTTAGTTGTCGGAAATCGGAAGTAAGAAGGCAGAAGGATAAAGGACAGCCCCATCACCGCAGATAACTCCAAAAAGCAAACGACAAAGAATTCCGGGCTCACGCGCATTATCACGGCTGTAGTTGTGCTTCCGTTTTTAATCGCTTCCATAATCATTCCAGCGCTTTCATGGCTCTTCATTGCGCTTGCCGCCGCGGCATTAGGTCTTGCGTTGTTTGAGTTTTACCGTCTTGCGAAACGACGCGACCTGAAACCTAATCTGGCCGCAATGTACGTGGCCGGCGCGGCGATATTCACCATCGCCCTCTACAGCGAGCCAAATGAATTCGTGAACGTACTGTTCATGCAGCTCATATTACTGCTCTTGATAGTCGGCACTCTCGTCGCAGCAACACTTCAGGAAACCAATTTCGAAAAGATGATTGCCTCTTGCGGCGCAACGATCCTCGGTGTTTTGTACATAGCACTCCTTGGTAGTCATCTTGTCGCGGTTCGGACGGGTTTCAAGCAAACCGTTTCGACGCATCTGCTCGCGTTCTTCTTCCTGGTGTTAATGGGTTCAGATATAGGCGCGTTTTACACGGGTCGGTTAGTGGGGAAACACAAACTCGCTCCTAAGATTAGTCCAGGAAAAACGTGGGAGGGTGTTGGCGGAGGAATTGTCGCTGCTGTCGCAATGGCGGCGCTTGCACACTTCTGGTTTTTTCGCGAGTTATCTCTGAAGTGGGCGCTATCGATCGCAGCGGTGATGGCTGTTCTAGGCGTGCTAGGTGATCTAACTGAAAGCGCCTTAAAGCGCGGTGCGGGCGCCAAAGACGCAGCGAACCTTTTACCCGGCCATGGCGGCATACTCGACCGATTAGATAGCTTGCTCTTCAACGCACCGCTCATCTACTATTTTGGTCGCTTTTATTTCAACAGCTGACAGACGTCGAAGAAAGCTGATGACCACCCGAAAGATCGTCCTTATTGTAGGCGCGGTTCTCGTCGCCGTCGGTTTTCTCGTGGTGATTTTTGTCGGTGGAATCGTTGGATTCGCTTTTTACAGCGTTGGCAAGAGTGAAGCTGCTACAACCGCTAAGAACTTTTTGCGAAACAGTGCGTTGCTGAAGAAGGACATAGGTGACGTTCAGGACTTCGGTACATTTGTCACGGGCAGTATCAATGTTCAGAATGACGATGGCGAAGCCAAACTGAATTTGAAAGTAATCGGCGCGCACAAAACGGTTAACGCTTCCGTCGGTCTCGCTTACACTCACGGCAATTCCTGGCGAGTCAGTTCAGCCTCCTATGTCAACGACCGTGGCGAAACAATTAACTTGCTAGATCCCTACGATTCAAAAAGGTTCATCCCCCTCCTCGTGGCTTGAGCCACGGTCTACTTATGAAGCCAAAAGGCGTTGCCATTCTCGGCTCAACCGGTTCAATCGGATGTAACTCCCTGCGCGTCATCGAATCGTTAGGCGATGCGAGATTCCGAATTGTCGCGCTTGGAGCCGGAACTAACGTTGAGAAGCTTGCGGACCAGGTCGCGACTCACCTGCCTGAAGTCGTGTCTGTCGACAACGAGGCTGCTGCGCACGATTTGCGCGCATTGTTGTTCGAACGAAACGTAGACCTGCCGCGGATGGTTGTCGGAACAGAAGGTCTGGTCGAAGTCGCTACCCACGAGCAAGCAGACTGCGTCATTTCGGCGACGGTTGGGGCCGTAGGCTTCTTGCCGACATTGCGAGCTTTAGAGGCCGGTAAGCGTGTTGCCCTTGCCAACAAGGAAACGCTTGTCATGGCGGGAGAACTGATGACCAATGCCGCGCAAAAGTCAGGCGCGGAACTATTGCCCGTGGATTCGGAACACAACGCTTTGCATCAATGTCTTCGTGGCCAGCGGCGCGAGGAAGTTCGACGCATAGTGCTGACTGCTTCCGGTGGCCCATTCAGAACGAAGAGCAGCACTGAGATGAAAAAGGCCACGGTCGCTGAGGCCATGCAGCACCCGACTTGGAATATGGGGGCGAAGATTACGATTGATTCAGCGACATTAATGAATAAAGGACTCGAGGTCATCGAAGCGCACTGGTTGTTTGGATTTGGACCCGATGAGATTGGCATTCTCGTCCATCCTGAGTCAGTGATGCATTCGATGATAGAAATGGTTGACGGTTCTGTCATAGCGCAAATGGGAGTGACAGACATGCGACATGCCATCCAATACGCTTTGACGTATCCGGATCGGCATGAGTGTGAACTTCCGCCATTGGATCTAACTGCAGTATCGGCGCTTCACTTTGAAGCGCCTGACATCGAGCGATTTCCCTGTGTCAGCCTCGCATACCGGGCGCTCGCGGCCGGGGGAACACTTCCAGCGGCTATGAATGCGGCCAATGAAGAAGCTGTAAACGCATTCATAGAGGGCCGGATCAGCCTCACAGAGATCCCTGAAATCATCGAATCAGTGATGAATCTCCATTCCAATCAGCCGGTTCGTGACATTGAGACGGTCCTCGCCGCTGACAGGGCAGCGCGCGTAATCGCCGCCGCTGAGATCGAAAAGTTATCAGCTCACGCCAGTCACGCGATTTAGGAGACACGGAAAGGGGAGACACGGAGATACGGAGATCGGGAAACGCGTATGTCTCCGTGTCACCGCGTCTCCGTGTCACCGCGTCTCCCCCTGTCTCCCCGTGTCGCTGTCCGCATGCGCACTTAAACTCTTTCTGATCAACTTGTTTGACGCATCGAAGGGCGACGCGTAAACTCGCCTGTGCAACGCTTCTTGGATCCTCAGTGTCCAATAAAGCGGATGGCGATCTGAAATATCGAGAAAAGGTTGGCGAATGAGTACTTATTTAATCGGTTCCTTGGCGTTCATCTTCATCCTAGGTTCCGCAGTCGTTCTTCACGAGTTTGGACACTTCATAGTCGCCAAGCTATTACGAATCCGGGTTGAAACGTTTTCAGTGGGATTCGGACCAAGGCTTTTTGGAAAGAAATGGGGACACACGGATTATCGCGTTTCGGCGATACCCCTTGGTGGTTATGTGAAGCTCGGTGGCGATGAATCGAACGCGCCGTTGGAAGGTCAGGGAGCGACGGATATTCCTCCCCAGGAGATGTTCAACCTCCGACCACGTTATCAACGCGTCATGGTCGCTCTCGCAGGCCCAATCATGAACATCCTCACTGCTCTCGCCATACCTTTTGCGGGCGGTTTGATATACGGCGTGCCTGCAACACCCTCTCCGACAGTCAGCTATGTTTCTCGCAGTGGAGCTGCTGAGGCGGCGGGCCTGAAACCCGGAGATCGAATCGTTTCCTTTAATGGAGTAGAGAATCCGAGCTGGGATGCCATCAGTGGTGACGCATTGTTGTCGCCCGGCCAACCTTTGCCCGTTGTCGTTGACCGAAACGGAGAACGCATCAATCTCACGGTCAAACCCACGGTCCGAACGGAAAATGGGGAGACTGCCGGCACGCTTGATTTTATTCCCGATTACGGTGGTTTACCGGTGGTCGTGGAAGGCGTGGGTGTGAACTCACCCGCGGAGGAGGCAGGGATCCAGCCCGGAGATCAAGTCCTTACAATTGGCGGTGAGGAGGTGAAGAGCTCCGCACAGGTCACCGAATACATTCGTAGCCACCCTAACGAACAAATTCCAATAACTGTTGAACGCGGCGGTAAGCAGGTATCACTAACGTCAAACACACGGCGTTTGGCGGGCGGTCTGCTGGGAATCAGCATACGTGAGCAGTTTCCACTACATCGAGCGGGTCTTGGTTCGGCTGGTAAGTATGCCTATGAATCTAATATTCAAATCCTTCGACTTACCGCTAAAGCGCTTGGACAAGTGTTCTCAGGCAAACGTTCGGTTCGCAATACGTTGTCGGGCCCGATTGGCATTTATCAAGCGGCTCAGAAATCGGTGGAGCGACTTGGTTGGGACGGGGTTTTCGGAATGCTCGGCTTCCTCAGTCTGAACCTCGGCATCTTCAACTTGTTGCCGATTCCTGTTTTGGATGGCGGCGCGATCTTCCTGTTACTGATTGAAGGTCTACTTGCGCTTATCGGCCTTTCGATTTCAACCGCCGTGCGCGAAAGAATCCAACAAGTCGGCTTCGTGATGGTTCTGCTTTTGATGATGTTTGTGATAACCAACGACGTTCTCAAGAGTTTCAACCGGTGGTCCGATTCAGAAAAACCAGACGCAACCGCACCCGCCAAATGAGCGTTTATAATGGATAGAGGCAAACAACCGTCACCGATGCGCAAATCAAAACCAGTCCAAGTCAAACACTTACAAATCGGCGGCGGCGCTCCTGTAGTTATTCAGTCGATGACAAAGACTGATACAGCGGACGTGGAAGCCACTGTAAATCAAATCGAGGAAATGGTTAGCGCCGGGTGTGAAATTGTTCGTCTTGCTGTTCCTGACAACGATGCGGCGATCGCACTAAAAGAGATCCGGAAGCGCGTACCTGATGTTCCTATCGTCGCCGACATTCACTTCCATTACAAACTTGCGTTAATGGCGCTTGAGGCTGGTATCGACAAGCTGAGACTGAACCCGGGAAACATCGGCGCGCATGAACGGATTCGCGAGGTAGTTCGCGCGGCGCAGGCCCAGCGCGTGCCTATTCGCATCGGAGTGAACGGGGGCTCTTTGGAAAAAGATCTGCTGAAGAAGTATGGCACTGCCACTCCGGAAGCAATGGTGGAATCTGCCATGCGTCACATCCAAATCCTGGAAGACCTCGATTTCACCGATATCATAATCTCGCTGAAAGCATCCGATGTTCATCGGACTGTCGCAGCCTATCGAATGTTAGCGGAAAAAGTCGATTACCCGTTCCATCTTGGAGTAACGGAAGCCGGGACATCCTTCAGCGGGACCGTTAAATCTTCTATCGGCCTCGGTATTCTGCTGCATGAAGGTATTGGCGATACGATTCGTGTTTCACTTGCTGCCGAACCACAAGAGGAAGTTCGTGTGGCGTGGGAGATAGTGAAGTCGCTTGGATTGAGAACTCGCGGTGTCACGGTCGTTGCATGCCCGACATGTGGTCGATTGGACGTCGATAACTTTGTAGGGATCGTTGAAGAGATTGAGCGACGGCTGGCCCACATTGAAGAACCTCTACATCTTTCGATAATGGGTTGTGCCGTGAATGGTCCTGGCGAAGCGCACGACTCTCAGTTGGGCATTACATTTGGCCGTGGCGTCGGAATGATTTTCAAAGATGGTGTCCCGATGCGAAAAGTCGCCGGAGAGAACATCGTGGAAGCCTTTGTCATGGAGACAGAGAAGCTTCTCGCGGAAGGCGCGTCTGCTAAACCAATCACCTCGCCGGAACTAGTTACCATCAATGATTAGGGATGAAGGATGAGAAGCAGATCCACCGATTTCCACAGATTACACAGATTATAAAATCAGGCAGTTGAGTTGACTGGTTTAGCTCCGTTCTCATCGGCCCAATTAAGAGTCAACTTACCTTCCTCAGTTCTAATCTGTGTTATCTGTGGAAATCGGTGGATCTGCTTCTCATCCTTCATCCCTAATCCTTAATCACGGTAGGTACTTCCGCGGCGGAGCAACCGGCGACGCCATCGCGACGAACAGAGCGTCCGTCGCGATGCGGCGGTTGATATTTACGATTAACTGCTCACGCATGTCTTCGATCTGTAATATCCACGAAGCTGCCCGATCCGGAAGGATCTGGCCACTGATCTTCTCCAATTCGGAAAAGAGATCCTCATTCACTAGCTGATCGCGCGAGGCGCCCACCGACAACATCCACGCGTCTCTTATTAAAGTCTCAAGAACGTCCAGCCGCTCTTCAAACTCGTCCCTGTGCTGTGCTTCATTAAGCTGTTCCGAGGATCTCAGTAACTGAGCCTCATTCGGGTTTCCGGCGAGCGCCCTCAATACGGCGAGCATCGCAGTTCGTTGCTCGACAAACGTTTCAAGATCACTGGATAGAGCGCGTCCGATGCTGCCCGCCGCAACGCGAGCCCGCAAAGCAGCCGACGCTCGATCCGCGAGGTTATTTTGCACGAGGTGCTGTTCGATCTCAGCCGGAGTCAACGGCGAGAATCGGATCATTTGGCAACGCGAACGAATCGTTTCCAAGAGCATAGCCGGTCGCGACGTAATCAGAATGATATGCGACGTGGGCGGCGGTTCCTCTAAAACCTTCAGCAATGCGTTCGCTGATGGATCATTTAGCTTCTCCGCTTCATCAATCAAGAACACGCGCGCTTTGCCTTCAAAGGGACGGAAGTTAGCCTCGCGTTCAATCTGGCGCATTTGAGTAACAAGTAACACGCGCTTTGGAGCGACCACCATGCCGACGTCAGGATGGTCGGTCCAGAGGATTTGCTTCAACTCTTCCGTGTCGCCATCTTCCGGAACATTGACTTTGGAGATTCGCGTGCAAGCCGAACAGTTGCCGCATGGACCAGCGGCAGTCGGTGTCCGACAATTGAGAGCCTTGGCAAGTTCGAGTGCGAAAAGCTTCTTTCCGATGCCTTCTTCACCTACGAACAGGAGTGCCCCCGGCAAACGGCCGGCATCAATGATTCGCCTGAGTATTTCTTTTACTCGTTCGTTCCCCGCGATTCGTTCGAACATACTCTAGCAATGTCCTCGTTTGAATTTGTGCCGCGTCGGGTTTACGAGACGAGTACTTAGATGGCCACGCTGCTGGAGAAAGGGGACGAGTATCGCGCGTAGCTGCTCCTGGGTTTGATCGATACTGCCCGTCGCATCGATTACCCTCACACGTTGAGGTTCGGCCTTGGCAATCCGCAGGTATTCCTCTCGCACTCTTGAATGAAAATCCTCCTTCTCGATATCCAGGCGGTCTCGTTTGTTTTTGCTTGACCGCCGAGTGGTCCTATTTGTCGATTCTTCGACAGTGACGTCGAACAGAATCGTCAAGTCGGGCACTAACCCATCGGTTGCCAATTCAATGATCTCCGAAATGAGCGCCGCAGAAAATCCACGGCCAGCGCCCTGATATGCGCGCGTAGCATCTGCATATCGATCAGAGATCAACACAGCGCCTTTCGATAGCGCAGGTCGAATAACTTTACGAACGTGTTGGGCACGGTCCGCGGCAAACACCAACAACTCCGTGAGTGGATCAACTTCACCCTGAACGTCGAGCAATGCTTCACGAAGTCGTACTCCGACGGGAGTACCGCCTGGCTCACGTGTCAAAAGCAGTTCCACGCCTTGCGCCCGGAGAAAGCTGGCCAACAATCGTAATTGAGTAGATTTACCGCTGCCGTCGATGCCTTCGAAGGTTATGAACGTTCCCGACACAGATCCGCCCGCAGAGAGAATTTTGTCCGCGAGAGTGTAAACGAATGTTAAGCCTCAGGCGAGGGGCCAACAGGTGCGCGATTTTCTCTGGTTTGAGTTTCTGCAGCCTGCGGGGGAAGGTCGCCGGTCGCGCGCCGCGTTTGAGAGATTGTGGAAATGGCGTGTTTGAAGATCAGCTGTTCTTGTGAGCCTGACTCGAGCAGAACTGAAAACTTGTCAAAGCTCCGAATGCGACCCGTCAGCTTGGCCCCATTGAGCAGGTACACAACCACGGTAGTCTTCTCTCGTCGAACAGTGTTCAGAAAGGCATCCTGGATATTCTGCGGTGCCTGTTTCCCATCCGACATGGTCTTAATCCTGAAATAGACTGGACTTGGGCGATTTGGGTCAGATTACATCAGCCCCTGTGGGCTGACAAGAGATTGGACGAGATGTCACAGAAACATGACTATTTAGCTCTCGACCCCGGCGTTAATAATCGTAAGGCCACGTTCACAACTGCAGTTTCCTCTCCAAAGCCGTGGATCCACTCAACTCCTTCTTCACGGCGAAACCAGGTGAGTTGCCGTTTTGCGTAGTGTCTGACGTCCAGCTTGGTTTGTTCCACCGCACTTTCCAGCGTCCGTTGACCCTGCAAATATTCGACAACGCGGCGGTAGCCATGCGCCCCGAGCGCGTTGGAGTTGGGCGGAACTCCGCGCGCGAGTAAAGCTTGGACCTCTTCTACCAAACCGGCCCGGAAGTGGTCCTCGGTCCGCTGATTAATCCTGTTGTAGAGCTCTTCACGAGGCGGATCTAGCACGAGGATCCGGAGACGATGCGAGCTTTCATGTGGCTCAGGCCGCTCTTCCCGCTGAGCAAGAATCGATCGGCCTGTCTGCAGATAAATCTCGATAGCTCGTTGTACTCGCGGCCAATCGCGAGGATACAGTTGTTGGGCAGCTTCCGAATCCAGACGTCGAAGCACGCGGTGCAGATACTCTGGCCCGTGTTTCTCTCGCATGGCATTGATTCGTTGTCGTAAACGATTATCTGTTTTCGGACTCACGAAAAAAGGCCTGCGTAATGCGCGCAGGTAAAAGCCGGTGCCACCCACGAGAAGCGGAATGTGCGTGCGTCTTTCAATGTCTTCGATTTTCGTCGCAGCCTCATTGGCCCACTCCACCGCAGTGTAATTCACGTCAGGAGAAACAAAATCAATCAGGTGATGAGGAATGCTTTTGCGTTCAGCGAGAGGGACTTTTGCGGTCGCTATCTGAATGTCACGATATACCTGGACCGAATCGCAATTGATGATTTCACCATTCAGCTTGAGCGCAACCTCAATTGCAAGTGAACTTTTGCCGGATGCGGTCGGTCCAACAATCGCGATGACTGGAGAGGCAGATTGTTGCTGGTTCACGTGGCTGAGGATAGCACGCGAAACAGAATGACTGCCCAGAGGAGAAGAAGAATCACGAGCCCGCCAATAATTTGATTACGTGAGAAGTTCATTAGGCAGATCCACAGATTTCCACCGATTACACAGATTAATAAAGACGAGTGATTTCTATACCTGAGTAGTACGTCTTCAGAATCTGCTCAAAGTTGAAGCCCTGTTTCGCGAGTCCGTATGCTCCGACCTGACACATACCGACGCCATGACCCCAACCCCGACCCGTGAAGATAAAGCCAGTGAGCCTGCCATCGTAGTCAAACCGGCGATCGATCACAAACAGTTGTTCACGGAGTCCCAACGCCGATCGAATATGTCCTCCGCGAACATGAGCAGTGCCGTTGGAGCCAACGATTTCCAGGTCCGTAACGCGTCTTGATGAACCACGAGACAGGACCCGTAAGTCAACAATGGACCCCACGCCCGCAGCCGCTCGAGCTAGCCGCGACTGTACTTGGGAGACCGACATTTCTTTTGACCAGTTAGAAAACGGAGAAAAGCGATCTGCGGCCGCACCGTTCGGAGCAGGCTTCACTTCCAGATAATCGACTTGGCCATTGGTAACGTGGAACAGCACAGGCTCGCCACCCACGATGGATACAGTGTTGACGGGATAGGGGTTCGCACCAAGTTGTCGAAACAAAAACACGTCATACCTGACCGTGAATGTCTGGTCCTTGCCACGGGAGGAACGAAGGATCAATTGGCCGTCGACGGTTGGACGAGTGTTTCCTTTTTGTAATTGCAGCAGTTCTCGCGTCTCGAGTAATCGAGCAATCGCGTGCACGATGCGACCACGAGTCAAAGGTTCTGTTGGACGCAATGTCGCATCCGGATAAGCGGAGAGATAGCCGTCGCGGAGGAGTAGCGCAACATCTGATCGATTTGCTGTGGCGATTTTATCGGCGTCGCGAACCGCGAGCAGGTATGCAACGTCAGCGTTGCTGAGGAGTGTGCTTGCACGACTTTCACCGAAGACCGCGAGTGTAAGTGCAGTGGCGAACGGCCCGGGCTGATTCACATCATCGGCGACCGGAGGCAACGACTGTTTGGAGAGTTGGCCCGTGATAAGGAGCCAGTTTCGAACTTCATCGACGTTTGCTGCACTGGAGAACCACGAGTCAGTTATACGGGATGGCAGGAGGGGGAAACCGTTGACCGCAAGAACGCTGACGTCACGGGCAAAAGCGACATTACCGTCTTCGCGCAACTCCGAAATGCGAGCTGTCTTGATCGTGAACCCAGCCAAGGCTGCAAGCCCTTCGGCAGCGCACTCGTGCCCGCGAAGATAAGGAATCGCTTCATTGAAGATGTTCTCTGAATCTTCGGTGCGGCCGCCACAGGTTGAAGTGTAAAGCGCATTGATCGGCTCGCCGTTGTAAGTTGCTATCACTCCTCGCGTCTCATCGACCGCGCGATTTGAAAGTGGATTTTCAGAAGTCAGTCCACGATAAACCTGTGAGCGCGTGGTTGGCAGAATGTCGAAACCTTGCGCCATAAACTGCCCACGATTCTTCAACGCGTAGGTGCGCGCGGCGACTGCCTGCGCTTTCAAGGCCTCGAGAGCCGGATAGCCACCAGGCGAAAGCTCATTTGCCACAACTCCCCGAACGTAATCTTCCAACCCGAGTTCGTTTACAACCGTCAGGGTTCCGTGGAGATTCGCAAACACTTCGATGCGTCCGCGAAATGGCTTGTCGTTGTAACGCACGGGTGCATCGCTTTCATCATCCGATGCAAAAACAACCGGAGCACTTGAACTAAACAGGCGGCCAGTCGATGCGGAGGACGTGACCACCTCACGGGAAGGAAATCCGGCGCGTGAGGTCAATCGAACCGCCGAGTCTTTGACAGGTGGCGGTGAACTCTTCTTCGTGAGCGTTTCAGTAGTCTGAGTGTTAGTGCTGACATCCGACACGATGGCATCGATGCCTAATGTCTCGAGTACTGCCCTGAGCTCCTCAGCTTCTTCCACGGATCTCTTTCGGTCTATGACCACGCCCCAGGTTTTCGTCGTTTCGTCCTGGACTTCGTGCGCTGCCTCTCCGGTAATCTTCTGAATCTGTTGTTCAATTTCTTCGGCTTCTTGTCTGGTCTCTAATCCACCTACTGTTACGCGATAGAGAGATTCCGCAACGGTGCTTGGCAACGGAGACAACAAACGCGCTTCTACACGCACTCTCGAGCTGTCGAGCGCGACCAGAGTCGTGCCCGCACTGGCGTTCATCAACTTACCTGTTGTGGAGATCACGGCAGTACGTGTGTCTGTGTTCAAAGCGACGCGAATCTTCGGTTCGGGGCCCGTTACAACTGCTGTGTTTGGGAGTGAAAGTGGAGAGGAGGCGGTTTGCGGTTGAACCCACTCAGGTTGTGCTCGACGCGGACGTGTTTGTTCGCTCGCTTGTTGACCGAAGCTAGCGGAAGAGACAAGACACTCTAGAAGCAGCAGGCTAGTGACACTCCGGGCGAGGGAACAGCGCATACCTTCAAAATCCTTAAGCGGCGTCAGGTATCAGGGAGGCTCACCGCGGGGCGATAGTACTACAGATTCGAGACGAGGAAAAAAGGAATCATTGGTCAATTGTCACTGGACATTTCTCATAATCGGTCGCTTCGCTCCCGTCCTGTGGTTGAGATTTCTTCGGCTAACAATTACGAGCAAACGACAAATATCAAATGATCTATGGAAAATGATTCCTGTCTATGTTATAGACCTCTTATACCCCCGGATCGCTTTGTCGTTGAGGGAGGCCAAATCTGTTCTTGGCCAGAGACAGGAGGATAGTTCCTCTTGCGCAAGCCTGTATCTCGCAGATTTGGAGTCCTCACCGCCGCGGCGCTTCTATCGACGCTGCTCGTTAGCTCCTGCCTGCCGAAACCACCATCCGAAAGCGGAGGTATCAACATCACAGTTTATGGGTTCTCGATTATGAAGGAATCACTCGAGAAGGCCATCTACCCGGGCTTCACGGCTAATTGGAAACGCGAGAAAGGTCAGGATGTGTCGTTCACATCATCCTTCGCTGGTTCAGAAACGATCACTAATCAGATTCTGCGGGGAGCGCCCGCTCATATTGCAATTCTTTCGATAGAACGCGACGCGTCGCGTCTGAAAAAGGATGGATTCACTACGGTGGATTGGCATTCGTATCCACAAAAGGGAGTCGTCAACAAAACACCATTCGTCATCTTAGTTCGAAGGGGAAATCCGAAAGGGATTCATGATTTCTCCGATCTCGCCAAGCCAGGTGTTCGAGTAATTCATCCTGACCCAGTCAGTTCAGGAGGAGCCCAGTGGTCCATTCTCGCGATATATGGGTCTGAGCTAAAGAAGTCGCAACAGGAGACAGGCGAACCTGACAAAGCGCGCGCGCTACATACACTTCAGGCGATTTGGAAGAATGTGATTTCTACGCCCGCTTCTGCTCGTGAAGCGCGAACGACGTTTGAACTTGGTAACGGCGATGCCCTGATTACATACGAACTTGAAGGGCTCTTAATGAAGGAAGCGAATAGTCCTATCGAAATTGTCACCCCACGGGCATCGATCTTCAGTGAACATCCGGCGGTGATTATCGATAAGAACGTTACCCCGGATAAACACGCTGTTGTTGATGCATTTCTTAACTATCTCTGGAGCGACGAAGCGCAGCAGGCTTTTGTGAAGTTCCACTTCTACTCCTCAACGAACGAGGCATTCAATCAAGCGAGCAGCGAGCTCGGCCACATTGAGCTACCTTTCACGATCGATTACCTCGGAGGCTGGGACACAGCTTATCCGGACATCATTGAAAAGATCTTTCGTGATCAAGTGCAAAAGGCGAAATGAGTACTGTTGTACCAACAATGAGACACGTTCGCGGCTTTGATATCGTTAGGCCATTGAGCATCGGCATGCTGGTGTTCATGATGCTGCCCCTCGTCCTCCTGCCCTTGGCCTCGATCTTTATCTTCGGTACCAGCAATGGTCTCGATAAATTTTGGGCGGCGTTGACGGCGCCTGACGCTGTCTTCGCGCTCAAGCTTTCGATGGCTACCAGTTTTTGGGCCACCGTCTTCAATGTCATCTTTGGTCTATTCGCAGCCTATGTGCTCTCGCGTTACAACTTCCTGGGCCGGAACGCACTGATCGTTACGATCTCGTTGCCGACAGCAATTCCAACCGCCGTCGCCGGCTTCGCACTACTTCTATTATGGGGACCTTACGGGACACTTGGCCGGTTGCTGACACCGCATGGGTTTCAACTCATGTTTACGGCAGGCGCTATTATTCTCGCCAATATCTTCGTTACTTTTCCGCTTGCATTTGGCGTCATCAAACCTGTTTTTGACACTATGAGTCGTTCGCTTGAAGAAGCGTCTGCGACCATCGGTGCTACACGTTGGCAGACCTTCTGGCACGTAACGCTTCCGTCTTTGCGCGGCGCAATTGTTTCAGGTGCGCTGCTAACCTTCGCGCGTGCGGTAGGTGAATTTGGTTCGACAATATTGGTCTCAGGGAATCTGGCTGGTCGTACGCAAACCGCACCTCTCTATATCTTCGCCAAGTTCAACGAGGGACAGATCGAAGCCGCAAACGCCATTGCCATCGTCTTAGCGCTTTTCTCATTTTTGATCTTTAGTGTTCTGTTTTTTGCCCGTGACTGGCTTGACGTAGACTGAGGACATCGGTGAAAGCAAGAAAGCAACTCGTTAAGGAACATCGAGTGTCTGCCCCAAGCGACAATGCGCCGCCGATTGCAACCAGTGTGATCGGCATCAGCAAGCGATTCGGTAAAACAGGTGTGCTCGAGAACATCAATTTTGATGTTGCCGAGGGCGAGGTACTGGTGCTGCTCGGCGCGTCTGGAAGCGGCAAGACAACCATACTTAGGATCATTGCCGGTCTCGAACAACCGAACCGAGGACGAGTCATGTTGCACGGTCGTGACGTTACAGAGTTACCGGCACGAGAACGGGGAGTTGGCGTCATTTTCCAGGACTACGCACTGTTCCCGAAGATGACCGTCGAAAAGAATATTGGATACGGACTGAGGATCCGACATCGCCGTCGGAAAGAAATCCGAAAGACTGTTGATGAGCTGTTATCACTTGTCCAACTTCAAGAGCACCGAAAAAAATATCCTTCACAACTTTCTGGTGGTCAACAACAACGAGTGGCAATTGCTCGTACCCTTGCCTACAACCCGGAGGTCTTGTTATTTGACGAACCATTTGGGGCGCTTGATACACAGACGCGAACTCACCTTCGCCGCGAGATACGAGCATTGTTAAGAAGGGTGAACGTGCCATCAATCTTCATCACTCACGACCAGGAAGAAGCACTCGAGCTCGGCGACCGCGTGGCGGTCATTAATAAAGGCCATATTGAACAAGTTGGAACACCGTATGAGATTTACAACCGTCCAGCGACCGAGTATGTCGCGACGTTTCTCGGAGCCGCCAATATTCTTGAGGGCGTTGTGCGAGAAGATTTGGTTGAGACAGAGTGTGCGAAACTGCAGGTGCAACTTGATCGAGAGAGGTTTCGTCCAGGCGATCGCATCAAGATAGTCTTCCGACCTGAAGACGTATCAGTCAGCCGAACAGAGTTTTTGAATACCGATCATTTCAAACTCGCGCCAGCGCACGTCGAAGAAGTTAGTTTTGTTGGAGCTTACGAGAGATTACGACTGCGGCTCGAGCCGCCGGGCGGAGAAGAGTGTAGCGAAGGAGAAACAGCTTATTACCTCACAACGGAAACACCCGAGAACCGTCCGCACACGATTATCGCGACGCGACCGAAGCCCGAGGCCAGCTCTGCCCAACTCCATATCGGTGATCGAGTGATTGTGGCGATTACGTCGTTTACGGTGTTGCAGAGTAGTTGACAGTCATAACGTTAGGTATTCCTCTCATTCTCCCCAGGCTTCAGCCTGGGGTTCCTGCGGGGATTTTATTGAAACCGTTTCAACGGTTTTTCTAAATGCTGCGGCGATCGTTTGACTTCGCCGGTAGAAACCGTTGAAACGGTTTCGATGTATTTGGTGCGTGATCTTCAGGCTAAGGCCTGGGGAGGATGAGAGCTTGGATGGTGGGCGCGCCCTCTTTTCAACTCGGTGATTCCGTAAGGACCTGAATTTGGGAAAGGTGATCACGAGTTCATCATAGACATGAAGGTTATTACATCTGCCTTTTACACAATTCCAGGGTTGTTGTTACTTCAGTCGATCGCCTTTGCCCAAACGACCGCACCTTCCCAAACAGACACTCAGAATTGGAACGACGTACAGCTTTCAGTCCCAATCACGAAGGATATCGACTTCAATCTCCTCGGCACTCTGCGTCTCGGTCGGGATATCAGTCGACCGGTGGATGAGCGAATCGGTGCGGGAGCCACCTTTCGAATTGGTAAATACCTCGTCGTAGAGCCAAACTATTTGCACATTGGGATGCAACCATTTGAGGGGCGTCGAGTGTGGGAGAACCGCCTTTCCCTGCCGACTACTTTACGCTTCCAACGGGGCAAATTTCGTTTCAGTGATCGAAATCTTTTCGAACGGCGGTTACGACATCCGGGGATTGATGCGACGCGTTATCGAAATAGGTTGCGGATTGAGCATCCGGTTGGGCCAGACCACTGGAAGTTGTCAGTGGGGGTGGCTGACGAGGTGTTTTATGACTGGAGTGTGAACGACTGGGTCAGAAACCGGTTTGCAATTGGAGTAAGTAAGGTGCTCAACAAGAATGCCACGCTGGATGTGTACTACCTTCGACAAAATGATGGCCGATCCGTGCCAGGCGATCTTCATGTTATTGGAACGATATGGAGGATAAGATTGTAGCGGCATCTCCCAACATAGTGGCAAACGGCTTTGCCTCAAAAGTCGATTTCGGTGGTAACGAGTTTCGTGTTTAGTTCGTGTGACTTCGTGGATCGTTCCTTTTGTCCAGAAAACTAAGGATATCCACGAAGTCACACTAACCAACACGAACCAAAACACTCCTGCCTCGAGCTAGATCCGACTTTTGAGGCAAAGCTGACTTAAACGAGTAACGTTGAATATCGCGGGATCCCGAGATTCAATTCAACTGCCTCAAATTTCTAATCTGTGTAATCTGCGTAATCTGTGGATAGTTTTACCGCCACTTAGGCGCCAGGAGTCGTCGCCGGCCGTCATCCACAGTCGGTGCTTCTGGTTCGTCTAGCTCTGTCCGATCCCATAGCTTACACGTAACCGGCCGGTGCGCCTGGTCCAACGCCTCACAATA
>DATBSH010000104.1:0-2636 GCA_036559885.1 Pyrinomonadaceae bacterium | reverse complement strand
ATTGCCGGCCATTATTTCAAGGGCCTTATCTACGGGTGACTCAAGTGCGATAGTACGCACCGCATCAAGCGGTCGCATTGCATCCGCGACCGTCGTGTAAGGCCAACGAGCGTGCGGAACGCCACTGACTTCCCCCGGCGTGATTATTCCTTCCGGACGACCATTCACTTCCACTACGAAATAACGCCGACCGGTTCGCGCGAGATGCTGCTCCACAAAGTTATGCAGGTTTAGGTAGCCGTCAACTGTTGAGAAGTCTTGTGACATCACGTCGCCAACTCGAACGCCGCGAAGACCCTCCGTAAGGTCGACCTGAGCGTAGCTCTCGCGCGAAGCATTCAAAAGAAACCAACCGATGAAGGCGATCCATAAGCCACCAAAGCCGGCCCCACCGAAGAAACGAACGAGGCCGAGCAAGATGAATCCAAAAGCTATAAGTTGCCCGATTCGGGAAGCTATTCTGGTTGCTTTCGTGGCGTCGCCAGTGATCCACCAAATGATGCCGCGCAAAACTCGACCACCATCAAGCGGAAAGCCAGGTACAAGGTTAAAAATGCCGAGACTAATGTTGATGTACCCAAGCCACATCAACATGGAGGGGAGCGGATTCTTCGGAAACTCGGGCGGTTTCCAACCCAGCGCAAGCGTAACGGCAAGACAAACGGCCCCAATCACGAGACTCGTAATAGGCCCAATGATTCCCATCCAGAATTCTGTCTTAGCATCCGCGGCTTCTTTTTCAATTTGCGCTACGCCACCCAGAGCGAACAAGGTTATCGAGCGCACCGGCAATCCCCTAGCTTTCGCTACCGCAGCATGTGACAGTTCATGGGCGACGATTGCCGCAAAGAACAACACCGCGGTGAGAATCGCGAGTCCCCACCTTAAGCCGTCGCTCCAGTCCGGATTACTAACCTTAAATTGGGCCGCCAGCGAGAGAGTGATTAGCAGGGCAATGATGAACCAACTGTAGTGCAGGCCGATCTGGACACCAAAGATACGTCCGAGTTTGATTTGCGCTTTCATTATTCCTCCCTTGGAGCGTCCGGCTCCATGTTACAAAGCAGGCCCATTTGGTCTAAGAAGATGAAGGGACCTACCATGCGGCGACGAGCCGAGGGCAAAGCGCGCCGCATGCCGAAACCGTCCGCGATCTCTCGCTCGCGCGTGACGATAATATTCTCCAGGGCTGGCGGCTGTGTCGCCCTGCGAGGTGACCCGGGCGACGAGCTATCTTTCATAACGTCGCTTCCTCTTTGCCGCACCGCCGGACATTGACGCTGCAATCAGGCCGGGTTGATTCGTCTAAACCGTTTCACTTTGTCCGATACGGCGAGTCCACTCCACGAGATTCTGTAGTAGCAGGCTGATGAATTTTTTCGTCGCGTCGTCCGTGAGGTTACCTTCGGCGTCAAACCGATCTTGAGGGTTGCCGATCATTACCTCCGGCTGGTTGATTGGGAACATGTTCAGAAACACCATCATCTGGCGCAGGTGATACTGAGCGCGTGCCGTAGCGATCGCGCCAATTGAAGCGCCCATGATCGCCGCAGGTTTTCCATTCCACGCGCTGTCGCCGTACGGACGCGACGCCCAGTCAATCGCGTTTTTCAAAACGCCTGGGACAGAGTAGTTGTACTCCGGAGTCACGAACAGGATGGCGTCAGACTCGCGTATGCGTTGCTTCAACTCTACAACTTTCGCCGGCGGGTTCTGCTCGTCATCCTGATTGAAGCCAGGGATGCCGTCAAGTTCGAAGATTTCGATCGAAGCGCCTTCCGGCATGAGTTGGGTCGCTGCGCGCAAGACGGCGCGGTTGTAAGATTCGCGTCGAAGACTGCTAGCGATACCCAGGATGCGTACTGGTTTGATCATGTTCCGTCCTCCTGTTTCCCCTGCGCTAGTAAACTGAGGATGCTGGCGAGTGGCGCGCCAGTAGCTATCCACTCGCCAGCCGTTGCGGCCTTTGGAAGCAGCCCCGCGGTACCAGCTGCGTTTGGAAGCGCAACGCATTACGGAACAAACTGAGATGAGCATGATTAGGGCAAAGCAGATCGAGATAAACCGCTCTGACCCCGTGAAGCTTACACAGATCCGATCGCTTCTCTAAGTTGAGTGAGTAACGCGTGGCGACGGGCACGGGACTCTCTGACCCAACTCTTTATAATTTTTTCAGTTTTGCGCTGTCCCTTTCTTCTCGCCGAAGAAACCTCGGGGACTTGAGAAAACGTTCGAGCATCTCTCTTGACTATCTTTAGAGCGTTCACGGCATCACCTCAGTGTTTGAGCGGGTGCACCTCTTTCGCCCAATGAGGAGATCCACCCACTTCAAGCACAACGACCCGTGCAGTTGTGCTTACTTGAACTATCTTTTCGGCTTCATAGGCAATACTTGAACCTCATCGATAACCGAAGGAATTGATGAAATGTCTGCTGGGGAGAACCTATTCACTCTCTCGAGTGTCGGTTTGGAGGTGGCGATATAACAACCTTGAGACGTAGTGACGACAGGACGGCGTTTGGATCGTCGGCTCCTTCAGTTTCACGGTCAGCTATGGATACTGATACCGCCACTGCGCGTCTGTTCGACTCTCGAAAGGACTAAGATCCGAATTGAATCTCGCATCACCCAAAGT
>DATBSH010000103.1:0-59823 GCA_036559885.1 Pyrinomonadaceae bacterium | reverse complement strand
ATGACCGCAATGTTGAGCATTTGGGTGGGAATAAAAAACGCCTTGGGTCAGTCTTATTTATAGAGCGAGGGTAACCAGCGAGGAAGTTCGTTGACAGATCAAAGCAAAGTCGTTCGGTTTGAAGAGATTGCTCTGCCGCATCTGGCTGCCGCCTACAATCTTGCGCGCTGGCTGATACACAACGAGCATGACGCTGAAGATCTAGTCCAGGAAGCTTTCCTGCGCGCATTCAAATCTTTCAGCGGATACTACGGCGGAAATAGCCGGGCGTGGTTACTCACCATCGTACGAAACACTTGCTACACGTGGCTGCAACAAAATCGAGTGCTCCGCGCCGCCGAACCCATCGAAGACAGACTTGAAGAAGTCGGGCTGGACTTTGCTGATCCTGAGATGCTGCTCGTGCAAAGCGTTGACGCTCAAATCGTGAGGCAGGCGCTACAGGACTTACCAGTTGAATTTCGTGAAGTGATGGTGCTGCGCGAAATGGAAGATCTCTCTTACAAAGAAATCGCTAATGTGGTGGACCTCCCAATTGGAACGGTGATGTCTCGATTGGCGCGTGGGCGTAAACGACTTCAAGCGCTACTCGCCAAACGAATGGGAAAGGAGGCCGGCATTGAGTTGTCAGCAAACGCATGAACTGATTCACGCCTATCTCGACGGTGAGTTGGATGTGGTGAAGAACATCGAAATCGAAAAACATCTTGGCGACTGTGGCGGGTGCACGCAAACATATAAAAGCATGCGCAGTTTGCAAGGGGCGCTAACTGATGGCGCACTCCGCTTTGATCCCCCGGCAAATCTCGAGCGACGTTTGCGATCAGCGTTGCATCGCGAAGAGAAGACACAACCGAAACTCATCATCTTTCATTGGCGTTGGTTAACAGCTGGAGCCGCGTTGTTGACCGCTGTCATCGTTATAGCGGTTCTGTTGGCAATCTTCGCTCGACAATCGCCTGACGATCTTCTGGCCCAGGAGGTAGTGTCGAGCCACGTGCGTTCGCTGATGGCCGATCACTTAACTGACGTTCCGTCCTCTGATCGACACACAGTCAAGCCATGGTTCGATGGGAAACTCGACTACTCGCCGACCGTGAAAGATCTAAGTGAGCACGGGTTTAGCTTGAATGGCGGCCGGCTTGATTACGTTGGAAATCGTCCTGTTGCTGCGTTGGTCTATCAACGTCGACAACATTCGATCAACCTGTTCGTGTGGCCGACAAACGAAGCACCGTCAGCAAGCGAAAAAGCTTCGGAGCGGCAGGGTTATAACCTGATTCGCTGGTCCAACGGAGGGATGACTTACTGGGCCGTCTCAGACCTCAACCTGGCTGAGCTCCAGCAGTTCGTTCAGTTACTGCAGGAGCAAAGCCAGGCGAGTCTTTGATTATTTGTCTTTTGAAGACCGATCGTTTTACAGAGACTAATTCAGCATGATTTTGTCAAGAACGTCGCCTCTGTCACGGAGCTGGTGTCGGTGCCACGAACGGATACGTTGCCGAACCGCGCATCGGACGTATTCCCTATTTTGGCGCTAGTTTCTTGCTAAGAAAACAAGAAGTTGCGAGATGTGTCACACAGAGAAGATCGCTAGAAGAACTTCCGAAGTTGGGTGATTCTCACTTCACGATTGCCGCAACAAATTTGACTGAGCGCTTATATCTCCCGTCAGACAAACTGCCATCATTCTCATCGACACCGCGCACGATGTTGTTCTCAACCTTGTATTCCTTGAGCTTGTTGCTGCCGCTTTCCTGGTATTGGCTGGGATGAAACCGAACCCACATGCTGTTCTCATCAATCACATATTCGAGGCCGCGAATCTTGTCGCCCTCAAGGAGTGGAGTCGACTTAATCTCTTCCGCGACTGCCTCAGGAGGAATCGGCTTATCAGTGACCAGCACGACCATTGACTCAGTGTCAAATCGCGTGGCGCGACCTGCGTAGGCATATTTCAATTCCACCACTTCGCCCTTGGCGGTGTAGGTTCCGCTGGCCTGGCCTGGTTGCAGCTCGCCAGATTGAACCTGTGGTTGCGTTGTTTCCGCGTTGGGCGATTGCGGCTTGGTCTGATTTTGAGTTGATTGATTAGTTGTATTCGAGGCCGGCGATTGCTTGGTTGAACAGGCGGAGATTAATGCAATAGTAAGGCAGGCAAAACACGCTAATACTCGATTCATTCTTTAGACTCCTTGGGGGTAATTTGGCGATCGAGCGAATGCTATCACAAGACTGTTTGCGCCTTGGCGCCTTCGCGGAAAGTATCTTCTCAGTGAGAAGTAACCTGGACCGATGCCGTGCCAGAGTTACCCGCTTGATCAAACGCCCTCGCCTGAATCTGATAGGTCTTGTTCGGTGGGCTGGGAACGCGCCACTATACGGTGCGGTCAGGTCACTACATTGCAACGTCCCAGTTGCGGCGAGGTTGTTCGTCGGGAAAACTGGGCCGGGATGGGAGGTGGCAAGAACTTACGGTCATTTCAAAACTTTTACAAGGCGCGTGCATTTTTGGTGTTACGCTGCGTTCATATCTGAAAAGACATAATTTTCTTCAATCCAGCACAGCCAAGTACAATCAGCCAGATGGGATCCAACATCGGCATCTACAATCTGCACATGCAGGCGATGGGTGGTGGAGAAAAGTTAACGCTTGTTCTAGCCGAACACTTAAGTTTGTCTCACCATGTCTCGTTGTTTTGCGCCGAGCCAATTGATATCACTTCACTTGAAAAGTTTTTCGATGTTGACCTGAGCCGCGTCACGGTGAGAGCGCTCAATGGTCTGGGCCCGTTTTCGAGAGTGATTGCAAAAGTGCCCGGCGTACGCGGACCAGCTTCCACGCTACAACATTACCTTCAACTGAAGGATCTAAACCTGGATCTATTCATCAACAACAGTTACGCGAGTGGATTAAAGTGCCCGGCGCCACGCGGGATTTTTATGTGCATGTTCCCTCATACCAGACCGCGATTGCTGAGCCCTGGCATTCAGCAACACAGCGGCGGATCGTCTTCTAAGAACACGATCGATTCCTATCCTAGTATTGTCGCTATCTCCGAATACTCAGCTGATTGGACACGTCAGATGTGGGAACGTGAGGCCGAAGTTATCTATCCGCCGTGCGATGCCATGGGACCTCCGAATCAGAAGCGCAAAGTTATTCTTCACGTCGGAAGATTCATCGCTGACCGAGATGAGGACGGGCGGCATCACAAAGGTCAACGGCTTTTATTAGAGATCTTCAATCAAATGACCGACCTTCACAAAGAGGGGTGGAAACTGCACCTCGTAGGCAGTGCAGGCACCGACAAATACTCCGCCGACTTTGCCAACACGCTCCGGCGGACGGCCGAAAATTTTCCTGTACACTTTCACATTAACGCGCCGCGAGATGAACTGCGTGATCTCTTTCGAAGCGCGTCAATTTATTGGCATGGGACCGGATACGGATTTGACGCCGGTCGATATCCTTCCAAACAAGAGCATTTCGGCATCTCGACGGTGGAGGCGATGACGGCTGGTGCGGTGCCGGTAGTCTATGGATCCGGCGGGCAGAAAGAGATCGTAACTAACGAAATAGATGGATTGTATTGGGAAAATATTGACGGCCTACTAATGCAGACCAGAAGATTGGCGAACGACCCGACACTGTCTGCCAGGTTGGCAAACGCAGCAGTCCTCTCCAGCAAGCGATTTTCGAGGGAGGCTTTCACTGCAAGAATCGATCAATTGATCGCTAAGTTGCTGTCATAACGTACAGCGCGCTGGTGATTAAGGTTGAAGATCCTCCAGCCGCCAAATACCAAGGCTCTTCCCAAGTTCGGCATCTTCTACAATCAACTTGAGCGGACGTGGAAAGTTGAAAGGCGACGCCTCCAGATTCACAGACCTCCATCCACCATCCGGGCAATCCTGGTTTTCGACAATACTCGGATGAGTCGTGCAGAAAAGGTGTGTCGCGCCAGACTTTTTGAAGTTTGTGATCGTTGCGCTGATGCGGGCGTAGGAAAGATGAATGAAACAATCACGACACAAGATAGCGTCTGCGCGCGGAAGCGGATCTCTTGTGATATCCAATACGGCAAAAGTTCTTCGTGATGCTCCGTAAAGCGAACTATTGCGGTGTATGAGATCCGGAACGACGTCAACACCGAGGTATGTGATTGAATGGAGATTCGTATGTCTCATCCAATTAAAATCGCCGCAGGCGGCGTCGAGTAGTGTCTCTGCATGCAGTTCTTGGAGCAGCGATGGAAGCTGCGACATAATCACCTTCGTGCGTGCTAATGTAGAACCTCTGCCGGAAACAGATTCCGGATCTTGCCACGCATTCGTGTGGTAGATTTCCGAGAAGATTTTTTCCAGTGAAGGGCGTCTCAGCGCTTGTCGTGCATCACGGTAAGCGGCAACCGCCCATGGAAAACGGGATTTGACGAATGACTTTAGTGGTTTGGACGTGCTCACTTGATCAGAATTAAAGTAACTCTATGCGTGTGTATTCACCCAACGGCGCTGAAGATCGACGCAAACATCGTGCGATCCTGCTAATTGCACATCCTGGACACGAATTACGAGTGCACCGTTGGCTCGAGAGCACGGTCCCTGAAGTTTGGGTGCTTACAGACGGCTCCGGTCGAACGCATCGATCGCGCGTCGATTCTACCACTCGAGTCCTTGATGCAACTGGGGCAATGCCAGGTCCTGTTTACGCGAGGTTCAGCGACGCAGATCTGTACGACGCCGTTCTCAGCTTCGACCACGGACAATTCACTGACCTTGTCGATCAGCTCGCCACTGCATTAATGCGTGACGATATCGATTGCATCGCTGGTGATGCGCAAGAGGGTTATAACCCGGCCCACGACGTTTGCCGTTTAGTTATCAACGCGGCGATTCGCTTAGTACAGCGAAGGACCACAAAGAGAATCGCAAATTACGATTTTACACTTATGGCTGCGCCTGATGACTGTCCGACGGAGCTGCGTTCTCAATCACTCTGGTTCAATCTGGACGACGCAGCATTCACTCGGAAGATTTCCGCTGCGCGCAATTATCCCGAGTTGCGGGCCGAAGTCGAGGCCGCCTTGAAGGGCGCAGGTCATGAGACATTCCGTCATCATTCAGATCTCGTCGAACGCGCCAGATCGACGTTTGGCGTTACTGATGCAAGCAACTTCCGTGTTGAATGCTTGCGGCCCATAAATGCCCAATGTGCGTCGACCAAGTCGCATAACGGCGACGTACCCTTCTACGAAGCTTATGGAGAGAAACAAGTACGGGCCGGCCATTACACCCGCGTGCTACGTTTCCATGAACACATCGTGCCTTTAGTTGCAGCGCTTGATTCTCACGTTGAGAGGAACAGTTAATGCCGGGTCTGAAGGTTCTGATCGCCAACGCTACGCTGGCTTCATTCACAGGAACCGAAACGTACGTCCGGGATCTCGTGTTAGGGCTTCTGCGCGAAGGCCATAGTCCAATCGTCTATGCGCCGCAACTCGGCGACATCGCCGATCAACTGCGCTGCTCCACTGTTCCGGTTGTAGATAATCTGAATTCCGTAGGCACGATTCCTGACATCATTCACGGAAACCATAACACTGAGCTGATGACTGCGCTGTTGCAGTTCGAAACTGTACCCGCAGTGTTCTTTTGCCATAGCTGGACAGACTGGATATCTGCTCCTCCTTCTCATCCACGCATCATGGCCTACGTCGCCGTCGACGATACGTGTCGTGACAGGATTGTTCTCGAGCACGGCATCTCAGCGGAAAGTGTGCGAGTGCAATTACATGGGGTCGACTTAGAACGCTTCAAACGTCGCGAGCCTCTGCCAGAAAGACCTGGTCGGGCAGTCGTCTTCAGCAACAATGCAAATCATTGGACCCATCTGAATGCGGTGCGCGAAGCATGCAATCGTGCGCGAATCGAACTTGATGTCATTGGTTCCGGCGTGAATGCCCCAACAAAGCAGCCAGAATCTTTACTACCCAAGTATGATCTCGTGTTCGCGAAAGCCCGGTGCGCACTCGAGGCCTTGGCTGTTGGCTCAGCTGTCATCCTCTGCGACGCAGCAGGAAGCGGACCGCTGGTGACAGCGAGTGAGCTCGACCGCTTGAGACGATTGAATTTTGGAATCCGTGCTCTTAGTGAGAAGGTTGATGCAAACCTGCTCGCTCGCGAGATCGCGCGTTACGACGCCGGCGACGCCGCTGAAGTATCTCGAAGAGTACGCGAAAGTTCCGATGTTCGAGCTGTCGTCGATGACGCAATAGCTCTTTACAATCAAGTGATCGAAGAATTTCGCGAACGTCCTCCTGCGCAGTCCACCGCCGAGAGTCGTGCAATGGCAGATTACCTGCGCTGGATGACGCTTGCAGTGCGACGGAAACAGGCCGCGTATGAATCTATGCTGGCGAACTCTTTAACTTTACGATTGAGAACACGTATTGGGCAGTTGCCATTGATGGAAAAGATCCTGAATTCGTTGGGGAACCACGCCCGTAACAAAGGTGCGTGATCACCATTGCGATTACCCGAACATTCGATGCCGAACGTCAGCGTAATCATTACCACATACAACCGACCGCACCTCTTGCCACGCGCTGTCGAGAGTGCATTGGCTGCTGGTACTGATGTGGAAGTAATCGTTGTCGACGATGCCTCAATCGATGAGACCGCGAAGGTCTGCGCTGCGCTTCAGGGCATCAAATACGTACGGCTTGCTCACAACCAAGGCGTCGCGGGCGCTCGCAATGCGGGTATCCTCGAGAGTTCCGCTGAATATCTCGCGTTTCTGGACGACGACGATATCCGTCTGCCTGGCTCGCTTGATCTTCAGCTTGCTGCTCTCCGCGATGCGCCAGAAGCAGCATTGATCTACGCGCAGGCACTTTTCGGTGGTGCGACTGATGGCGTGGTCCAAGATCGATACCCGAAATCCTGCGTGACTGGCGATATTTTCTGGCAACTTTTGCCACAGAATTTTATGCCGGTCGGCTCTGTCGTATTCCGTCGTTCGTGCCTCTCCAGTGTCGGAATGCTCGACCGTTCAATCGCAGGTATCGACGATTGGGATCTGTGGCTTCGCATTGCCGCGCTTTATCCAGTTGCAGCATTGGATCAACCAGTAGTGGTTTGGCGAAGACCGTCTCCCACGTCTGACCAAGGCAGCGCGCACGCCGTTGAGATAGTTGCAATTAGCACGCGACAATTTCGGAGGCGGTGGTTAAAGATGCCACGCGTCATTGAAGCGCCTACCAGGATGAGGCGTCGCGTCTCGCGACAGTTCTCGCAAAACATGGCGAGCCACCTTGCCTACGAAGCGCTGCGTTCGCTTTCATACGGACAAGTAGGACGCGCGAATCGTTGTGCCCTCGCGGCGGTGCGGCTTCACTCCAACGGACTTGCATGGCGCGCGTTAAGTCAACTCTCGGCGAGATGGACTGCAGGCGGGCTGAGTAAGAACTGAAATCCTATAGGTTCTCGACACCAGACTCGACATAGATGAAGGTTCTTTTTAGCAAAAACAATTTTGCGGGCCCGATAAGTGGCGCCGACGAAATCGTTGTTGCCTACGCCAGTGAATTGAAACAAGCAGGTCACGACGCGAGCGTCCTGCTCATACAGCCACCTTCAAAGAGGGACCCTCTCGTTGCACGGCTACGCACTGCGAACGTGCAGTTTGATACTCTCGCCTCCACCGCATTCAGCACCTCTCTTGCTACCGCGCGACGCGTTGCGATTCGCGCGATGCGGACATTTACTCCGGTTAGCAGTCTCATTCTTTCGAACTCGAGGAAGGTAGTCTTCAATCTGTTACAGCAGTATCACAATGCATGTTGCGCTTACCTGAAACGCACTCGGCCTGATGTCGTGCATGTCTTAACTCCCGACCCGGGCGCTGTAATGCTCGTTCGGGCAGCGCACGAAACTAACATCCCGGTTGTCTATCAGGAGGTCGGAATTCCCTTTCATCCGCCGGGCTTTGAAGAGGTGTACGAGCGCTTTCTGACGGTGCTACCACTGTGCACCGGAGTGGCTGCCCTATCACCACGCCTCGCTGAGGAACTCAGTCGCGTCGCACCTCATGTTCCTTCTGCTCAGGTGCTTCCACTTATTTCGCACGACCACAATGGTACGCGTACATCCAGGCAAGAGCGACAACGCGTGACGTTTGGTTTTGCGGCACGGCTGGAATATCTAAAAGGCCCCGTGCGACTACTCAATGCTTTTGCCATCGCGCACCAAACAAACAGCCAGATTGAGCTCAAGATCGCTGGTGAAGGGTCGCAACGGAATGAATTGATCAATGAGAGTCGTAGACTCGGTGTTGAAGAAAAATGCCGGCTCGTTGGTGTTTATATGTCACTCAAGCACCGCGATGAGTTCATGAGTTCAATCGATGCCTTTGTGTTACCCTCACTTACCGAAGGTACTCCGAACGTGATCATTGAGGCGATGGCTCAAGCGAAACCAATTATCGCCACGGCTATAGGTGGAGTTCCCGACCTGATAACAGAAGAACTTGGGATACTAGTACCGCCTGGCGATAACGCAGAACTTGCTGACGCAATGGTTCGACTCGCCGGGGATGCTCAGCTCCGTCGAACAATGGGAGTAGCGGCGCGGAGGAGGTATGAACAGCTCTTCACGCCGGAGGCAGTGTTGCCACTGTTGGTAAGTTTCTATGAACATGCGCTACAAGTGCACGCGAATGGCCACGCCTCAGGCAATGGCCACGGCCAGCTATCTGCATCGTTGCATCCCTGGGTAACCAGGTGACCTGCAATACCTCGCCTCATGGCGCCTATGAGCTTCGAACCTCAAAAATTTTTCATTGGTCTAATTGACTTTTTCGCGATACTGCTGCCCGGCGGCCTTCTCACTTTTCTTGTAAAAGATCACGTGGGTCCTCGTCTGCTCGGGAATGGTTATTATCACCTCACTGGAACGAATGGTTGGGTTGCGTTCCTCGCGAGCAGCTATCTGCTCGGTCATTTTGTTTTTCTGATCGGAGCAGGGCTTCTGGATGACTACGCGTACGATCCCATACGAAGAGCAAGCTACGGAGAACAGATCAAGAAACTCGCCCGCGGTAAACGTTTGTCGCCGCTGTTCCAACGGTGGCTTTCACGCATCTTCTTCGGCAAGGAGATGGACCTTGCGGTAAAGCACGCAGTCAAGATCAAGGAGCGTCAGCTTGGGCCTCTGGAAGCTTCGAATGCGATCAATGCTTTTCAATGGAGCAAAGCAAAACTAACAATAGAACATCCCCAGGCAATGGAGGCTGTCCAACGTTTCGAAGCTGACTCAAAATTCTTTCGGAGTTTAGTAATCCTCTGCATCCTGATAATTGCTGTTCTCGTTCCCTTGAAGTGGCTTGATCACGGCTCGGCGCTCACTTGGGTCTGCGTTCCTATTGGGTTACTCGCATTTTGGAGGTATGTAGATCAACGACTCAAAGCTACGCAGCAAGCGTATTGGTACATCATCACGGAAGAAGGAAATGAAGACAATTCAGTTCGTCAGGAGCCCGCGTTACTCGACAGGGATGCGCCGACGCACGCCGGTGGTGTGGTTTTTCGACGGAAGAATGGTCGCATCGAGTGCTTACTGGTTCAAGCCAAAGGCAGTGCAGTGGTGGAGTGGGTATTACCAAAAGGTCACGTGGAAGATGGGGAGAGCCTAAAGGAAACTGCTGTACGGGAAATCCGAGAAGAAGCAGGAACTTGGGCGCAAGTCAAAAGTAAGCTCGCAAATGTAACTTTCCCAGTCAAAGGAAATCCTATAACTGTTCGTTTTTACCTGATGGAGCAAGTGGATCGCAGGTCAGACGTGGTGTTATCTCACGCCGCCTTCCTCCTAAGAAAACTCGTTTGGTGGAAGGAAGAAGACAGGCGAGAATGCAAGTGGTTGCCTCTAGCGGAAGCTCAGAAGCTTGCGACCTACAGCAACAGCAAAGATGTGTTACTACTGGCGGAACAAAGATTAACTTTGTCCGAATCGTGACGTGTGTTGGCGTCAATCGTCCACGCAGGACTTCGGCACATAGTGTTTGCTATTTTGAATTGTGTAGTGCCCTATTTTTGTTTAGGAGTTGTGACTGCAAAGCAACCGCCACCGCTTCCGCGCGTGTGCGGGCTTCGAGTTTCTCAAGTATGGCAGATACGTGATGGCCAACTGTTTTTGGCGAGATAAAGAGTTGGCTACCGATCTCAGTATTGCTCAAACCGTCAGACATCAACGCAAGTACTTCAAGTTCCCGGTTGCAATTAAAAAACACTTGCTCATTCGCTCGGCAAAGTGAGGCGACGGCTTGGCTGATAATTGCGGTCGGTGTGGTGAGCAACAAGCTGACTGCGACAAGAAAAAGCAGTGAGTACATTCGCATCTCAGATACCTCCTGACGACGAGTTGGCGTTATTTCGTCGTGGTCGGCGTTGCACTGTAACAAATGGTACGGTTGCCTTGAATGAATAACGACGATCGGGAAATTACAACCTTAATCTTCGATTGGGATGGCACGCTGGTGGACTCAGCGCATCTCGGATTGGTTGCGTTTGAAAAGACGTTCGCTGAACTCGGCGTTCATTTTGCGCACGAGATCTATGAGGCGAAGTATTCGCCAAACTGGTATTCAACCTATGAAGCGCTCGGATTGCCTAAGGAACAATGGCAAACTGCGGATCAGTTATGGATTCGACACTACGGGGAACAAACCGCCGCTTTGATCGAAGGAGCTGGTGAGACACTACTGTCATTACGGCATAATGGTTATCAACTTGGTGTCGTCAGCAGCGGAAGTAGAAGTCGAGTTTGCCGCGAGATTGAGCAGTCGGTATTGATGGATGCTTTTGGAGTCGTCGTTTGCAATGAAGACATCGCCAATAAGAAGCCGCACCCGGAAGGTTTGCAGCGCGCAATGCGGGTTCTGGATGTGACCTCTATAGAGTGTGCTTACGTCGGGGATGCACCGGAAGATATCGAAATGGGTCGACGAGGAAATGTGGTGACGATCGGCGTTCGCAGTGATTATCCGAGCAGCAGACGTGTGTTGAATGCAAAGCCTGACATTTATCTTGAGCGGCTGACAGGACTGTTGGATCACTTTTGAAGTTGACGCTTAGACATTACTCAACGATGTGGCAAACAGTCAGTACCGAAACGCGGTAGCGTCGGGTTAGTGTTGCATCTGAACGCGATTTAGAACTATGCGGACCCGACGCTACCGCGTTTCGGTACTGACTGTTTGCTACTGCATTGAATCGCTTGCTAGACGGCACGACGCCACACGCTATACCTAAGTGAGGTCCGACCGATCAATCACTAAAAGACCGAAGATCATGATTCCTCCTCGAGTCAAAATCTGTTGCATCGCTAGCATTGAGGAAGCATGGATGGCGATAAACTACGGCGCCTCGGCAATTGGTTTGGTATCTGCCATGCCCAGTGGTCCCGGGCCTATTCCTGAGGAACTGATTGCAGAAATCGCTTCTAATGTTCCTCCAGGCGTCGCAACATTTCTGCTCACCTGCAAACAGGGCGTTGATGCCATCATCGATCAGCAGCATCGTTTACGTGTGAATACGATTCAGATTTGTGATCGGTTGGAGACAGGCAGCCACGAACAGCTGCGCAAGGAGCTACCAGGAGTTTCGTTGGTGCAAGTTATTCATGTGACAGGCCGGGAATCGGTCGCGGAGGCCAATGCGGTTGCACCTTTCGTTGACGCGATTCTCCTCGACTCCGGTAATCAATCGTTGCCAGTCAAAGAACTGGGCGGTACAGGCCGAACGCATGATTGGAATGTCAGCCGTGAGATCAGGGAAAGCGTCTCTGTTCCACTCTTCCTCGCTGGCGGACTCCGAAGCGATAACGTCGCAAGCGCAATCAAATCTGTGCAGCCATTTGGTGTAGATGTTTGCAGTGGTGTGCGAACGAATGGAAATCTAGATGAGGCGAAGGTCAGTGCGTTCTTCGCGGCTGTTCATCGAGCCGCCTTTTAACGTAGTAAGTTCAGCCTAAGAGACCACCGACTTCAGGTCGGTAGTACTTCACCTTCAGCCTAACCTCGCGCCCAGTTTTTTAGACCACCGACTTCAGGTCGGTGGTACTTCACCTTCAGCCTAACCTCGCGCGCCCAATTTTTTAGACCACCGACTTCAGGTCGGTGGTACTTAAATTTTGTCCTAACCTTGCGGCCGTTCTTTAGGCTGAAATTGAGGAACCACCGACATGAAGTCGGTGGTCTCCCAATGGCAAGATCAGTGAAATAATCTAGAACGCGAACTTTATTCCCAACTGCACCTGTAACGGATCTCCAACGCCCTGTCTCAAGAATCCATCGAAATTAAACAGGCCTGGCGTAACGAGCGGATTGATGTTGTTGGCGTTGTTGAAGGTATTGAACATCTCGAAGATCGGAGTGATCGCAAATCTTTCACCCCACCTGAATGGTCGCTGGATTCGCCAATCGAACGAGAAGTACTTGTTGTCCTTCCGCAGTGTGTTACGGTTAGTAGCAGTCCTCGGGTCGGGTGTGATTGGTTGACCTGTTCGGCCTTGCACGCGGAAGTTTCCTTCTATTCCCCACCACATTTCCACAAAGGAGTAGAAGTTAAACTTGTGACGGATGTCGCGATCGGAGAGAGCGTAATCCAAGCTCAAATTGTTTATATCGAAGGATCGGTCGGTAAAAGGATCGCGTTCATTTGAGTCGTCGTCTTTGTCTTTCGCTAACACGTAATTCCACTCGAACTGATAACGCTTGCTGAATCGCTTCCTCATACCAACTGTAAAGCCGTTGTAGTTCGACTTGCCGACCGCACTCGTCACCATCGTTTCGCCGAGGAATGGCGAGAAGAAGTTGTTTCGATTGACATTGAGAAACCGTGTCAGGTGCACACCCTGAGCATGCGTGAAATCGAAATAGAGTGACAAATCGGTGACCAGTTCCTGTTCGAACGCGACGTTCGTCGTGTAGATGCGCGGATTAGCATAGTCTTTACTGAATACACGCACTCCTGTGAAGCATGGGAACGGATTCGACCTTCCGCCAGATACGCATGGCGTAACGGTCGAAGGTGGAGCGACAACGTTAGGCCAAACTGGACCCGGTACGCCGGAGGAGATTATCGGTGTGTTCAGAAAGATTGTCTGCTGCTGAACGCCGTTTGTTGTAATCGATCCTACCTGCGACAACATGTTCTGGCGCCCATAGAAAATGCCGTAGCTCGCTCTCAGAACTGACGTGCCCTTCTTAGAAAGATCCCACGCAAATCCAACGCGAGGTTGAAACTCCTTTTTCGCGTCATGCAGTGTACCGTCTGAAGGGAATCGTGGATCGTTCAGGAAGATGCCATACGCGGTTTGACTCGGCGCCACTGTAGGTTTGGGGAATATTTGTGCTTCCCATCGCAGACCGAGATTCAAAGTGAAGTTTGGCCGAAGTCTCCAGGAGTCGTGCGCGAAGAGTGCGAAGTCTTCATTCTTGATGTTGGAGGCACCAGCGGCATCGGTTGCAGGACCGGTCAAACCGGCTCCTTGCAAATAGAGAAGCAGTGGACCACCGTTTGCCATCGTGCCAACCGGGCAGGTTGCCGGCGCTGTAACGAATGTCCCATTCGAGCAACCCACTGTGTTTGGACCGAATCCGCCGGCAGCAGCGGGCGAAGCGTAACGGAGAAAGCCGGTGACACTGTCGAAGATATAACGTCCCTCAAAGAACCCGCGGAATACCTGGTCATTTAATGTGTGAAGCCACTCACCACCGAACTTCATCGTGTGATTACCCGACACGATAGAAAAGTTATCCTTCAGGTGTGTTCGCCAAAGCAGTTCATCGATAGTTGGTCCGAGAAAGAACGGATTACCGAATCTAAATGTAGTAGCGAACCCCATCGCCGTGTCGGCCGGCACGTTCGAAGGGACCGCGCTACGGGGGCGTTCCTCACGCGTGTAGGAGAAGTGAGCTTCGTTTAGTGTCGTCGCCGAAATGGTGCTGAAGAGGTTGAAGTTCACGTTGTTGATCTTCGAAGGCCCTTCGATACCGTTGGCGGAGTTGCCGTAAGTGGCAACATCGAACGTTTGATTGGTGTTCTTTGAGTAGTCAAAGTTATACGACACATTAAATTTGTTGGATGGCGTAAGATCCCAATCCAGTTTTGCGAGAAACGCATCGTTACTGATCTTGTGTTTGACGGGCGCACCCTCATCCTGTTGTCTAGTGGTTTTCATGAAGTTAATCAGCGCGAGTCGCTGGCAATCATCGTTGGCGTTGATTAACGCTTCATTAGCGATAATGGTTGGCGCTGAGACGGGACAAGGCGTATTCCCAATGGGAGTACTGAGATTGTCTCGGTCCAAATTCTCGCGAATGCCCTCAAACGCAAAGAAGAAGAATGCTTTGTCTCTCTTAATTGGACCGCCAATCGTGCCGCCATACTGCTCTCGATGAAAACCTTTGAGCGGTTTGTTGTCTGACGTGTTGGCTGTGAGCGCTTCGAGGCGCTGATAATGAAAGACGCTGCCATGAACGTCGTTCGTTCCTGACTTTGAAATTACGTTGATGACGCCGCCGGCAGTACGTCCAAACTCCGCAGTTGCTCCCGTTGCAACTACCTGAAACTCCCTGACCGCATCCAACGGAATGTCGATGGCCGCACGCTGGCCGCCAAGTTGTTCCCCAAAGAAACCGTTGTTGTAATCGCCACCGTCAACACTCACGTTGTTGAAGACTCCGCGCTGTCCGGCAAAGTTGATTTCATCGCCATCGGGCCCCTGAACGATGCTGACGCCCGGTGTGAGTGTCAGAAGATCTTCAAATTTGCGACCAAGAATCGGTGTCGTGCTTACCGTCTGTTCGTTTATTGTTGTGCTTGATTCCGTTTTTACCGTGTCGACTGTTGGGGTAGCAGTAATAGTGACGCGTTCTTCAACCTGTGAAATCTTCATCGTCACCGGAAGTGTGAGGGTCTGACCGATTAGTAACGCAACTCGCTCGGCGACTGCCGTAGCGAACCCCTGTTTCGCGATAGTTACTGAATAGTTACCAGGCTGTAAGGCGAGACTTACAAAACGTCCTCCTTCATCTGTCGTAAGGGTCCTGGAAAGATTGGTTTCGAGGTTCTTAATTTCAACGTTGGCGCCAGGAACAACCGCTCCGTTGGTATCCGTTACGGTTCCTTGAATCGTTCCCGTGGTGCTCTGCGATTGCGCCACAACCGACAATGCGCATATCAGAACCACAAAAGAATACGTTGCGATTGCTTTCATTGTTTTGATAACAGAGGTCATCGTTAAGGGGTGCATATTGTTCTCCTGAGTCAGTTGGAGTTCTAATTCGGGGTCAGGTTCGGATTGAGTTCGGTCATCAACGAAGGCGCATGATTCGGAACAAGTAGTTGCTTAAATATTTTCTGGACCGCCTCGTATTCCCTTGGAAGGTGCCCGAATGGTATTGAAAAGCGAATAGATGTGTCAATCGTTTCGTTTTACTGGACACCGTGTACGAAAAATGTAAGACAAGCGGTCTTAGGTCGGGCCGACTTACCCAACGACTCAAGCATGGTTTGGCGAGTCGACCCGACGCTACCGCGTTTCGGTACTGACTGTTTTGCCACATGGTTGACCGCCGCTGCAGAGGTAAAGACCAAAGACCAAAGACCAACCACAATTGTGCTACCATGCGCGCTAATTAAGACAATGAAGACTTCTCCTGTTGGAATCGGAATTGTCGGCACCGGTTTTGCGCGCACCACGCAGATCCCAGGTTTTCGTAATTGCACGGGCGCCAAGATTGTTGCGATCGCCAGCGGACGACGCGAACGAGCGGAAACCGTGGCGAAGGAATTTGATATTCCACACGTCGCTACCGATTGGCAGGAACTCGTAAGACGCAACGACGTCGACCTCGTGAGTATTGTGACCCCTCCGGCCACTCACATGGCCATAACCCTTGCTGCTCTTGAGAATGGTAAGGCGGTTCTCTGCGAGAAGCCCATGGCGATGAACGCCGGTGAAGCATTGCGTATGTTGGAACTGGCGCGAAAGACTGATGTGCTGGCCCTGATTGATCATGAATTGCGGTTTCTGAATAGCCGCCGCACGATGCGAGCAATGTTACAACGTGGGGCAATTGGCAGCGTTCGCCATTGCAACTATGTCTTTCGATCGGACTATCGAGGAGTCTTGGACCGTCAGTGGGATTGGTGGGCAGATGCCACGATGGGTGGAGGAACACTCGGAGCTATCGGATCCCACGTCATCGACTCATTTAGATGGCTACTCTCGATGGAACTTGGCGAAGTGCTTGCAATGCTTACGACGCACATCAAGCAACGTCCGGATAAGGCGAGCGGCGAGAATCGGACTGTGACATCTGATGACGAAGCAAAACTACTGTTTCGCTTCAGCGAGGAAAGTGGTGTTACTGGTACCGCATCGCTGTCTGTTGTTGAATCAGGAAGATACGAGAACCGCTTGGAGGTCTATGGCTCGACGGGAGCTTTGATGGCAGAAGAAACAGGCGAGCTTTGGCACTCACCAGCCGGCTCCGGATCATGGCGGCCAGTACAGGTCGATCAGGATGCAATGGCCAAGGGACTGCGTGAAAGCAGTTGGTCGCGCGGATTCACAGGGTTCTCATGCGCGATAGTTGATACGTTGCGCACCGGAAGGAAAACGGTGAAAGATGCGGCCACGTTCGAAGACGGCTATCGCGCGCAATTGGTCCTGGATGCTGCAAGAGAATCCAATAACAGCAGATGCTGGGTAAAGGTCGCGTCATAAGGCGGGCGATGCGAAGCCATGATTCAGTGGCGGAAAATTGAAGGTTGGGAAGGGTGGTTTACCCCCGCTCAAGTTGCGTCATTGCTCAATATCGAATCCAGAATCGAAGTGAAACTAGTGAACGCTTGCGATCTTGCCCTGTACATTTAAGTTGAATGGTCCCGTAACGTGAGCGGGGGTAAACCGCCCTTCCCAACCTGCAATTTTCCGCCACTGAATCATGGCTTCACGCGCACCCGCTACCGCTGCCACCGGATCGAAGAGCAGACGACGAAACGATTCCATCCGTGTCGGCATCGATACCGGCGGAACATTCACTGATTTCATCTACACACACAACGGACGACTTGAGCTTTTTAAAGTACCCTCCACTCCCGCCGATCCAGCCTTCGCAATCAAACAAGGTCTCGAACGAATCGCTGTGCAAACGAGAGCCGCCCTTAGTGAAATTGAGATTGTGCACGGTACAACCGTCGGCACGAATGCGTTGTTACAACGACGCGGCGCGAAAACCGCACTCGTCACGACCGCCGGGTTTGAAGACGTGCTCGTTATCGGCCGTCAGGCGCGTCCAGAACTCTACAACTTGAACGCCATCAAGCCGCCTCCACTCGTCTCCGATGAACTTCGTTTCGGTGTGCGGGAGCATGTGATTGCCACCGGTGAGGTCATCGAGGCTTTGACTGATGCTGAAATAGAGCGAATTGGTAGAAGCGTAGAAGGAAGTGGCGTCCAATCGATTGCGATATGTTTGCTCTTTTCGTTTCTTCACCCAGAACACGAACAGCGGATTGCAGACCGGCTAGCTTCATTGAAGTTGCCCCTTTCAATCTCGAGTCGCATCTTGCCGGAGTATCGCGAATATGAACGGAGCTCCACAGTCGTCATCAATGCTTATCTGCAACCTTTGATGGGTGCGTATCTCAACCGCGTCATCAGTTCGACAGCAAGCCAAAAAACTAATTCCAGAGCACCGAGCTCACATCTGCGCGTTATGCAATCCTCCGGGGGCAGCATCTCAGCGGAATTGGCTGCTCAGGAACCGGTAAGGACGATCCTTTCTGGGCCAGCGGGCGGTGTAGTTGGTGCTCTTCGTTCAGCAGTCGATGCAGGAATCAAGAACGTAATTACTTTCGACATGGGTGGTACTTCCACTGATGTCGCGCTCTGCCATGCTGGTTCTATTCGAACAACCAATGAAGCACTGGTCGCCGGGTTACCCGTGGCGGTGTCAGTAATGGATATTCACACTGTTGGCGCGGGCGGCGGTTCGATTGCACGCGTTGATGAAGGCGGGTCCTTGCGAGTTGGCCCCGAGTCAGCGGGCGCAGATCCTGGTCCTGCGTGTTACGGGCGCTCAATTCTACCTACTGTCACTGATGCACACCTTGTCTTGGGACATTTCGGCGGGGGCGGGTTGCTCGGCGGTGAGTTCAAACTGAATGAAGAACGAGCCCACCAGGCGCTGACTCGTTTGGCCACCGATATAACGTCGGCATCCGGAAAGCAATGCACGACTGAATATGCGGCCGAAGGTGTACTCGCGGTAGCCAACACAAATATGGAGCGCGCGCTGCGCCACATCTCTGTCGAGCGCGGGCACGATCCAAGACAATTCGCATTGCTGCCGTTTGGTGGAGCTGGTGGATTGCATGCGGTTGACCTTGCTCGTGCGCTGCGGATACCGACCGTGATTGTTCCTAAAGCGGGAGGCACGCTGTCAGCTCTTGGAGTGTTGGCAGCGGACGTAATTAAGGATCAGAGCCGGACGGTGATGCTCGGACCGCGCGAGTTGCGAAAACTGGAGAGCAATTTCAAAGACATGGAGCGTGAAGCGAAGAAAGTGTTGCGGTTAGAAGGTTTTCCAGATTCAAAACAACGTCATGAGCGTTCGCTTGCTATGCGGTACCGAGGTCAATCGTTCGAATTGGACATCGCGTATGGGGAAACAGATATCGTGGTCGATTTTCACCGTGCCCATCGCGAAAGATATGGATACGCGCAGGAACAAGCTGACGTGGAGATCGTGAGTGCACGGTTGCGATCGCGTGGTGTTGTAGACGAGTTGCCGCGCGAGCGCATGAAGCAGTCAAAGCACCGCCGCACAGCGCGACCATCACATTTTCATGGCGTGCGGATGAATGGAAAGAGGCGCGTGGCAGTATATCGACGAGAAGAGTTACCCGCTGGAGTAAAGTTGCAGACTCCTTGCATTGTCGCTGAATACTCGGCAACGACTTTGATTCCGGATCGTACTGAGGTGTCGGTTGATAGACAGGGGAATTTAATCATTGCAGTAGGTCAAGCAACGCGTTGAGTTTCGAGTCTGACGAGATTGCAGGTCAGGCAGGGTGGCTTGCCCCCGCCCCAGGTGCAGAAAAATCAACGTTGAATCGAATTGGATCCTTGAGGCGGGGGCAAGCCACCCTTCCTGACCTGCAATCTGGCCCAGTTGACTTACTCCGTATTGAGTACTTGGTTACTAATGCTATTGTTTGATCCAACAACTCTCGAGATCTATCGCGCGCTTTTCACATCGGTCGCCGAAGAAATGGGGATTGCGCTTCGCAGGACTGCCTTTTCGCCAAACATAAAAGAGCGTCGTGATTATTCGTGCGCCGTCTTTGATGCGAAGGGAAGCGTCATCGCCCAGGGTGACCACATGCCCGTGCACCTCGGCTCTATGCCAATGGCTGTCGCAGCTGCGCTTCGGGAGGTCGATCCCCAACCGGGCGATGTCGTTGCTCTCAACGACCCTTACGCTGGTGGAACACATTTGCCGGATGTGACGTTGGTGGCCGGCGTGTTCGGCGCGAAAAGCGGTGAGAAAGGGAGACAGGGGGACACGGAGATGGGGAGACGCGGCGACACGGCGAAAAAGAAACTCCATCTCCGCGTCCCCGCGTCCCCACGTCTCCGCGTCTTCCCGTCTCCCCGTCTCCGCGTCGCCCCGTCCCCGCGTCCTCTGTTCTACGTCGCCAATCGTGCACATCACGCAGACATCGGTGGCGCCACTCCAGGTTCAATGGGGCTAGCGACCGACATCTACGGCGAAGGTTTGCGCATTCCCCCGATTCGGTTGGTCCGCGGCGGAACGGTTGACCATGATGTGATGCGTCTGTTGCTGGCGAATGTTCGTGGCAACGCAGAGCGGCGAGGTGATTTCGAGGCTCAAATTGGTTCGTTGCATACAGGAGCAGCTCGTCTGCTCGAAATTGTAGACCGTCGTGGAGAACGCGAGACTCGTGAGTATGCGAGACAACTGATCGACTACTCCGCGCGAATTATGCGTCAAACAATCTCGACAATTCCTGATGGCACTTACGAAGCAGAAGATGCACTAGACGATGATGGAGTCGACAGTAAACCGGTGTCGATTCACGTGCTCGTCTCAATCAAAGGAGATCATGCTGTCGTCGACTTTACAGGCAGTGCTTCTCAAGTCGCGGGACCCATCAACGCTGTGGAAGCAATTACGATTTCTGCCGTGTCGTATGTGTTCAGATGTTTGGTTGGCGCAGAAGTTCCGGCAAGTGCTGGATTAATGGAGCCTATCAAAGTAATTGCGCCTGCAGGGACGGTGGTTAACGCTAATCCGCCAGCGTCAGTTGCCGGTGGAAACGTAGAGACGTCTCAGCGCGTCGTCGATGTTCTATTGAAGGCGCTGTCGAAAGCGCTACCTGACAAAATTCCGGCTGCGAGCCAGGGCACGATGAACAATCTAACAGTCGGCGGTATCGATCTACGAAACGGACAAGAGTTTTCCTACTACGAAACAGTAGCCGGCGGAATGGGCGCGCGTCCAAAACTGGACGGCATGAGTGGTGTGCACACACATATGACTAACAGTCTGAATACTCCTGCAGAGGCGATGGAATACGCTTACCCGTTGCGTGTTCGTGAGTATCGACTACGGCAACAATCAGGCGGACGCGGCAAACATCGCGGCGGCGATGGTGTGATAAGGGAGATCGAAACGCTCGTGCCTGCGCGTATGTCGCTTTTAGCCGACAGACGCAAACGCGCGCCTTACGGATTAGCTGGTGGTGAAGAAGGTAAGTCTGGAACAAACGTGATCGTGCGCAAGGGGGAAACAGTAGATCTGCCGGCAAAAGGTTCGCATGAGTTGCTGGCGGGTGATCGAATCAGGATCGAAACTCCCGGTGGCGGCGGCTGGGGGAAGGAAGACTAATCACAGCCAAGGCCTACCGATTAAATGGCTCAAGATTAGGAAAATTACAGGTTGGGAAGGGTGGTTTACCCGAATGTTCGATACACTTTAGTTTGTCGTCACGTGTGATAGATTCAACTTCTTTCGAGGACGATCCCCGCGTGATTACTGAAAGAAGTTGAGTAGTAGCGGACCTTGACGACAAACTGAAGTGTATCGAACATTCGGGCAAGCCACCCTTCCCAACCTGTAATTTTCCTAATCTTGAATGGTTAAACTAAACGTGCTTACAGACGATCACGTAGTTAATCGTCTATAGATTCCCGGTAACCTTTCAGGTAATGACAAAACATCATCAATGATCGTATAGCCAATCTCACCGTATAAATCCCTTAACTCAGCTTCTGACTCACGATCGATCGTTATACAAAACGGTGTGATGCCCTGGTTCTTTGCTTGACGCAACGCCTCGCGCGTATCTTCGCGCGCATACCTGGCGTCACCGTAATCATGATCGTAAGGACGGCCGTCGGACAGCACGATCAGTAAACGCGTCCGCGCGTCCTGGTTCGCAAGCTTCGCCGTCGCATGCCGAATCGCGGCCCCCAAACGAGTGTTGTTTTGATAGTTGATGCCGCCGATTCGACGTTTCACATCGTCGGAATACTTCTCGTCGAAATCTTTGACAACATAGAATTTCACGTTCCGCCGGCCTTCCGAAGTGAAGCCATTGATCGCATACGTGTCGCCCACAGCTTCAAGAGCCTCGCTCATTAGAACAAGGCCTTCTTTTTCAATCTCGATAATACGGCGGCCTGGACGTGTGTACGGCTGTAGTGGATGGCGGCCAATTGTTCGAGCGGTCGATGACGACTGATCCAATAGAAATGACACAGCTACATCGCGCCGGCGGCGCAACCGCTTCGTGTAAATACGTTCTGACTGCTGTCCATCTGCTCGTCGATCAATCACATAGTCAATGACCGAATTGAGATCGAATTCCTCGCCATCAACTTCATTGTTGACCCGAATGAGGTTCTCCGGTTTCATCAATTGAAACTGGTGACGGATAGAAGAGATGACTCCTTTATGTCGCTCACGTGTCTGATCGACGAATCTCCGATCACCATGCTTCACTCGTTTTTCGACAACCCGACACCATCCCAGTCGATGATCAGTTAACTCACGATCCCATTCATCGTAGTTGTAGGCCACTTCACCTTCGGCAAGCGCTTGTTCCGGACTTTCTGCTTCAGTCCACGCTTCTGCGCCGGAAAGTTCATCGGGTTCTCCTTCAGCGGGATCGTTCCAGGCGTTGAATAACTCGCGCGCATCTCGTCGTTCCGGCGTGCGTTTCGTTTGCCGTTGTTTCAGCCGCTCAGTTGCGGCCGTCTCTTCATCATTTTTCTCGGATTCATCTTCCGGGTTTTCAAGCTCCTGCGTCGAGTCGTCATTGGTAACTGACTGAAACATGTCATAGACACGACTCGTCGCCATCAAACTGTCGGCAACGGTTGCACGAGAATTCGAAAGATAATCGACCACGATCGTTTCGAGCTCAGAAACGATTTGGCTGTAGTATTGGCGGGAATCATCGCGAGCGCCGCCGAGTAATGCGATCTGAAACAGCAGTTCGAAAGGCACGAGCGTAGCGGGAAGCTGAGTGATACTGGGCCGACTGCTCCTTAAATGTTCGCGAATAAGGTCGAGATCGCGAGCAAGGCCCCGATAGGTCATTCGCAGACGCCGATCAATCCGACCGTTCTCGAGTGTTGTGAAGATTCGACGGGCGAGTTGCGGAAGCGGAAACAGACCGAGTACACCGGCGTAACCGAGATGTTCCAGACCGTCGCTTTGGCGTTTTGAGACGGTACGACTGGGCAGGTTTTGGTCTAGCGATTGATCAGCAATCGCAAATGCATCGCGAGCATTAATACTTTCAGGATCGTACTTCTCACCGATGGCCGTTAAGGCGGCGCGCAAATCATCGCTGCCGGTTTCATATGTTCCGAACTCAATTTGTCCAGCCGCATGTGCCGAAAGAACTTTATACAGTCGAAAATCAAGATCATCGTCACCGAACTCATTTACAAGAGATGGAAGGTGAATCGTCCTCCCGTCTCCAATGCGCAACTCGCTTGGAACCGCAGCAAGAGGAGCTACATCAACTTCCCGTCCAGTTAAGGCTTCGACGTACAGCCGTAACAAATGCTGCACGGAATCCAGCGCCAGCCCGTTGCTGCCGCTGTGCAAGGCTTCATAGCTGCCGCGAGTTTCGAGCGAAAAATAACTACGGCGCGCGCGCGTGTCGACGCGGTTTGAGCTCAGACCACGACGCGCCCACGCTTCGAACTGTTCAATAGAAACATTTCGCAACGCCTGGCCGCTTGAGCGGAAACAGGCGAGTGCTGCTTCGCTGTCAACGGACGCGATCTCTGTAGCCAAAATAAGAACGCGGCGGGCAAGGCCAACTGCTTTCGGGCGGTCCAACTCAGCATTCAGCGAACGAATGAACCGCGGACTGCTACGAACGAACGCCACCAAGCTCGCATTTCCATGCACAGCTACGACTCTTATCAGATCAATCCAGTCGTCGAAGATCTCCGCCGCACGTCGTAGGATCTCTCCTCCTGACACCAACACGTGCAAGGCCGCACCACCACCGCGTTCGAGAAACTCGTATGAACGATCGAGCAGCCTCGCTGCGTCATCTGATTTCAGATCCTGAATAGCGAGGGGAACTGATGACCAGGCGTCGGCCGCAATACCACCAGCACGAGCAGCAAACGCTTCAGCCAGCGCGAGGGCCTTTACCGTAAGTCGTGGATGACCTTTCAGTGCGAGTGATACATCGTGGCTGGCGTCAAGAAACTCTGTGCTGTGCTTTGCGGAACGTTTTGCTATTTCCGTGGCAACTTCAAGAATCGATTTGAACAGAGTGTCATCGCCAATAGCTGCCGCCAGGAAAGGAGCTCTACGCAAAGTTGTTCTACCAACAGAGGTCGAGAGGGTCATTTGGCGTGTGCACAGCGTGAATAAAGTCGCCTGGAGATCAGTTGAAAGAGGACGCAGATGCTCCACGCCTTCGGCAAAGAAATCCGCGGCGCTCTCGAAATCCGCCATTGCGAGCCGCCGGCCCAATTCACCCCACGCTCGCAACTGTGTAGGTTGCAAGATATCTGCGGCAGCAGGCGCGCTGCGCAAAAACTCGATCGCTGCGCGGAGGGATATGGCCGCGATCGCCGCACTGGTTTCCAGGGCAGCGGCGGCTTCGTCCAGCGGAAGATGTGCAATGCTGCGAGTGAGTTCGAGAAAGGATTGACGTTCGACGGATTGACGTTCGTCGGCGACTTTTTCCTCCGCGTCAGCATTATCGTTTTTTGAGCCGTGGGACATCTGGACGCACAAACAAAACTGAACTTCTCATTCTCCCCAGGCTTCAGCCTGGGGTTCAGGGTTAGGAAACGCTTCGTAACCGTTTTAACGGTTTCTATTTAATCACACCGTCGCTCGACTAGCCTCGTCAGCATGAAACCGTTAAAACGGTTAATGTTTTGCTCTTCGACTCGGAACCCCAAGCTGAAGCTTGGGGAGAATGAGAAGTTGATTGGTCGCAGAAAGTTGATCTAAATCACGGTAGTGATTATTTCTCTAATACTGCGTTGGAGTTCGCGATCATCCGTGATCGGTGAGCACATTGCGACATCCGCTGCGTCGACAGGAGAGATGCCGAGTGCGATTAGCTGTGCGGCGTAGATCAGCAGCCGCGTCGAAACGCCTTCTTCCAAACCGTGGCCGCGAAGATTCCTCACCTTTTGTCCAATCAATACAAGGTCTCGAGCAGTGCCTTCGTCGATACCCCCTTCGCGAGCAACAATCTCGGCCTCCAACTCAGGAGGCGGATAGTCGAATTCGATGGCGACGAACCGTTGGCGAGTGGATTGTTTCAGATCTTTTAGGATGGATTGATAACCCGGATTGTAAGACACGACCAACATGAAGTCGGGCGGCGCCTCCAGAATCGTTCCCCGTTTCTCAATTGGCAATCGACGGCGATGATCAGTAAGCGGGTGGATGATCACCACTGTGTCTTTACGAGCTTCGACTACTTCATCGAGATAACAGATCGCTCCGTTTCGTACTGCGGAGGTGAGTGGACCATCGTGCCAGACAGTCTCTTCGCCTTCGAGTAGGAAACGGCCGACGAGATCCGTCGAGGACAAATCTTCATGACAGGCGACTGTGATCAGAGGTCGCTCCAGGCGCCAAGCCATATATTCGACAAAACGCGTTTTGCCGCAGCCGGTCGGCCCCTTCAGAATTACAGGCAAGCGCGACGAGTGTGCTGCTTCAAACAGCTCAACCTCGCGGCTAACCGGTAAGTAGTAGGGCTCCTGCACAACGCGGAATTCTTCTATGGCTTGTTCAGGCATCACTCTGATGTTTGCGGTTTCTCCTCCGGAGGTTTGATTACTAGCTTGCGCCTTGTGTTCTTCCCACAGGCTCAAGATCCTCTTGTCGTACCGTCAAGAAACGTTCGTCTGCGAGTCTTGTGATCCGAACCGGGGTTCCGGAGTTAACGAAAACAATGCAATAACCTCGAATAGGTCGTTACTATTTTCGCGCCCCTTGACTCGCCGAACCGATACTCGACACGGGACTTGTCCAATAACTCTCGATCTCGTACTGCGACATGGTACGCTGGAACACCTAGGCTTGATTTAATCAGAATCTGTCCGGGCAACCTCTACGCCAACCCAGCTATAGAACGGGAGCGAAGCGACCGATTTCAACTGGCAGAGCACTCAACGCAACTTGAAATCGGTCGCTTCGCTCCCGTTCTGTAGTTGGGGTTGACGCAAAGGTACCGCAGCGACTCGTGTAATTCAATGCTTCCGTCACCTGACGTTCGCATTCATTTGCGGTATGCTTTCTTGTTTCGTTAGGTACCAGGTTTTTAAACAGAGGGCATCTTAGCATTCACGTAGAAAGGCACCAAACCGGGCTCAAAATCGGTATTTGGCAATCGGCAATTGGCAATGAAGATCGCAGTAGCAATGAGTGGCGGGGTTGATTCTTCAGCCGCAGCCGCAATCTTGAAGGAACAAGGTCACGAACTAGTTGGCTTCACGATGCAGTTGTGGGATCAGCGGCGTGGCATCAACGTCGACGAAAATGGCGAACCTTTACCTTCACGCTGTTGCTCGCTCGACGATGTGTATGATGCGCGACGTGTGGCTGAGGAATTAGGTTTTCCGTTTTACGTTCTCAATCTGGAACGGGATTTCGAGCGCGATGTCGTCCAACCGTTTGTTACGAGTTATCTGAGCGGCGAAACACCCATTCCGTGCGTGTCGTGCAATAGCCGGCTGAAGTTCGCTTCGCTCGATCGTCTGGCGCACAGCTTAGGTTGTGAAAAGGTCGCTACCGGCCACTACGCGCGAGTTACGTTTGATCGAGACTCGAATCGTTACAAACTTCGTCGCGGATTGAATGAACAGAAGGATCAATCGTATTTCCTTTGGGAATTGACACAAGATCAGTTAGGGCGCGCCTTGTTTCCGCTGGGGGAGATGTCGAAGCCTCAAGCGCGCGATGCGGCACGAAATAAGGGTCTGGCTGTTGCAGATAAAAAGGAGTCGCAGGAGATCTGTTTCGTTCCCGATGGTGATTACGCAGGCTTCATTGATCGCTACCTGGAAGCTGAGAACTCACCGGATCGTCTTCCTGGTGAAGGTGACATCGTCGATACGAACGGTCGGCCTATCGGCAGACACAGTGGTGTGCACCGTTACACAATCGGACAGCGTCGCGGGATTGGAATTGCTGATGAGCGACCCTTGTATGTCATCTCCGTCGATGCGCCAACGAACAAGGTGACTGTCGGTTCGCAGGAGGAATTGCTTAGCTCGGACTTTACTGCGGCTGGAGTGAACTGGATCTCAATTGCCGAGCCGGCTCAGCCTGTGCGAGCAGATGTACGAGTGCGTTATCGACACGTAGCTGCGCCTGCAACCATCAGGGCCCTATCAAATCAGCGTGCGCGGATTGTATTTGACGAACCGCAACGAGCGATTACTCCCGGTCAGGCTACCGTGTTTTATCGCGAGGATGAAGTTGTCGGAGGAGGATGGATCGTTCGCTCTTAAACAGAGGGGGCGAAGCTAAATCATTGGTCAATTATCATTTGACATTTCCCAATTGTAATTTGGACGGCACAACCCTCAGACTCAGAGCCCAGAGGCTGCAACGCAGACCTCGGCGTTGCTCCTGCTCTGAAATGACAAGTGAGAAATGTCCAATGATAATTGACCAATGATTCTTTTCTGCGAAAACCTTTTACCTTGCCTGTGCGTAATGACACCAGCGAGAATGCCTGTAAATCCCCACATATTTAAGACTCTAAGGTAAACAATTATGGCAATGTCAGGAACAAAAAAGACCCTTCTAATACTTGGCGGGATCTTCGCAGTGCTGGTCTTCGTGGCGCTGTTGGGAATTGCGATCGTCGTGTCTGCCTTTCGCAAAGGCGAACCGTCAATTCGCGATAACAGCGTCCTTGTTTTACGCGTTACGGGCCCTTTGCCCGATTACAGTCCCGATGATCCTTTTAAAAAATTCTTTGGTGGTCCCGATCAGTCACTGACCGGATTAATCATGCAGTTCAAGAAGGCGAAGGTCGACAAGCGGATCAAAGCGATTCTCCTGGACATCGACATGTCCGGCACCGGTTGGGGCAAGTCTGAAGAGATTCGCGATGCGATCAAGGATTTCCGCACCTCAGGTAAACGCGTTTACGCGTTCATAGAACTTGGTCTCAATAAGGAGTACTACATCGCGACTGCCTGCGACAAAATCTATGTTCCGCCTCCGGGAGAATTATTCATCAACGGGCTCGCGGCAGATGTCATGTTTTTCCGGGGTTCGCTCGACAAGCTAGGGATCTATCCTGACATTTTCCAGATTGGCAAATACAAAAGCGCCGGTGACATGTTCACACAGAAGAAGATGACTGATGCGCATAAGGAGTACATCAACTCGCTGCTTGACGATCTGTACAAGCGATATGTCGAAACTGTTGCTGAGGCTCGTCACAAGACCCCAGCTGAGATGTACACGCTGATCGATAACGCACCTTACAACGCTGTCCAAGCCAAGCAAGCCGGACTAATCGACGAAGTGGCTTATCACGATGAAGTCGAGAAACAGATGAAGGCGATGCTCGGCTACAAGGAAACGGATCAGTTCACACCAGTGCGTGCTGAATATCGAGATGTTTCGCCCGAAAGCCTGGGATTGAATGAAGGTGAAAAAATCGCGGTAATCTACGCCACAGGCGAAATCCATTCTGGAACATCTGAGAACAGCCCCTCCGGCGATCAATCGATCGGGTCTGTCACGATGGCGAAAGCCGTCACTGATGCGGCCCAGGATAAATCTATCAAGGCAATTGTTATTCGCGTGGATAGCCCCGGTGGTTCCGGGCTCGCTTCTGATGTGATCTGGCACGCAGTGGAAGCTGCCAACCAAAAGAAACCTGTCGTGGTTTCGATGGCCGACGTTGCAGCTTCTGGGGGTTACTACATCTCGGCGAGCGCGGCAAAAATAATCGCGCAGCCTTCAACTATCACCGGGTCGATCGGTGTTGTTGCCGGCAAGCCTGTCTTGAGAGGTTTTTACGACTGGCTGGGCATTTCAAATGAATATGTGTTGCGCGGAAAAAATGCCGGTATGTTTCGCGAGACAGAAAAGTTTTCGGACGAAGAGCGGGCAAAGTTCGAAGAGTGGATCAAGAACACTTATTACAACGACTTCGTGCCGAAAGTTGCGAAGGGTCGTCACAAGGATGCACCGTTCGTTGATTCCGTCGGACAGGGTCGTGTGTGGACGGGCGGGCAGGCGAAGGATCGCAGCCTGGTTGATGAGTTTGGCGGCTTGGATCGAGCCATCGAAGTTGCGAAAGAGCTCGCAAAGATTCCGGCGGATAAAGGGGTTGAGCGCGTGATTCTTCCTTATCCACAAACGTTCATTCAACAGCTTTTGAGCGGAAGCGGTGAAAACTCCAATACAGAGGTCGCTCGACAGCGTGCCGTGCTCGCGTCACTACCAGAGGATGCTAGACGTGCATTCCGCTTCATGGCTTTGATGGAGCGGATGAAAACGGGCGATCCGATGCTCGTGATGCCCTTCGATATTCGCGTCAAATAGCATCAAGCTCAGAAGAAATCATTGGTCATATATCATTTAACATTTCTCATTTTAGAAGCAATTACGCGTCTCATCCCCTAAATGACAAATGAGAAATGTCAAATGATATATGACCAATGATTACGCTCTGATCACATCAACTCCCATGTATGATCTGAGCGCTTCCGGAACGACGATGCTTCCATCCTTCTGCTGGTAGTTTTCCAGAATTGCAATCCACGTACGCCCGATCGCTAATCCTGAGCCATTCAACGTGTGCACGTATTCCGGTTTTGCGCCGCCGGCACGACGGAAACGAATCTGCGCGCGTCGTGCCTGGAAAGCTTCGTAGTTCGAACACGAAGAGATTTCTCGAAACGTGTTCTGGGACGGCAGCCACACTTCGATGTCATACGTTTTTGCGCTACCGAAACCAAGATCGCCTGTCGACAAAGCCACAACACGATAGTGGATGCCAAGCTTTTGTAGAATACTTTCTGCATCACGCGTTAGAGATTCAAGCTCTGCATATGAGTCCTCCGGCAACGCGTATTTAACGAGCTCAACCTTTTCAAACTGATGTTGACGAATTACGCCGCGTGTATCGCGTCCGTAGCTTCCTGCCTCAGAACGAAAACAAGGTGTGTAGGCGGCCCAACGCCGAGGAAGATCTGACGCATCAAGAATCTCTTCGCGATGATAATTCGTGACGGGAACCTCGGCTGTCGGTATCAAGTACAGCTCCCGATCATCCTCGAGTTTAAAAAGGTCAGCTTCGAACTTCGGCAATTGCCCGGTTCCAAATAGCGCGTGACGATTGACGATGAACGGTGGCAAGGTTTCCTCGTAGCCGTGCTCTCGCGTGTGTACGTCGAGCATGAAACTAATCAGGGCCCGCTCCAGTCTCGCACCTGCGCCATTGAGAATAGCGAAGCGCGCGGCGGCGATCTTCGTTGCGCGTTCTAGATCTAGGATTCCTAACGCGGTCCCCAAATCGACGTGGTCCTTCGGATCGAAGTCGAACGACGGCGCATTGCCCCAACGACGGATCTCAACGTTCTCAGCCTCACTCTCCCCGACAGGCACACTCTCGTGCGGAACATTCGGCAATGTCGAAAGAAGTTCGTTCATCTTCGACTCTGCTGAGGCGCGCTGTTGATCGAGTTCTGCAATCCGGTCTTTTAGTTCGGTAACTTCGCGCCGGTGAGTTTCGGCCTCATCTTTTCGACCTTCTTTCATGAGAGCGCCAATCTCGCGACTCGCGGCGTTACGTTTCGCGTTCAGCGCATCTGACTCGGCGATGACGCGCTTGCGCTCGGCGTCAGCTGTAGCGAAATCATCGAGCGCAGTTACATCTGAACCGCGCGACTGTACTGCAGCCCGAACTTTGTCGATGTTCTCTCTTACGTAGTTGAGATCCAGCATTTGTTCTAGTCTGACAAGATGTGCTATTAGAGACCGCTCTAAGTCACAAAGCGAAAATCTGACGCTATCTGAGCACGTCGCAACGTGTCAAGGGAGCAACAGAAATCGGCCGTCAGGGCTCAACTCTGCGTTCTCTGCGTCTCTGCGATCTCAGCGTTAATCCATGAACGTTAACGTGTCCACGAGAAACAGAGATCACAGGGAGAGAAATTCAATTACCTTATGTAGCGTTGTTGGTTAGTAGGGCTTAGGAGGAAATGGAGAAATACGCTTTAGCGACTATCGAGATGTTCGATCCGGAACATGGCGGCCGCAAGACTACGACCGCCATCGGTTGCGTGTACAGACCACACCTGAGGCTGAGCGAAGATGGTGAATGGTTGGGTGTTTGTTTCGTCGACGGTCCAGAGACCATCAGTTCGAGTGAACGAGTCGACGTTACGATGCTATTGTTGTACCCCGGCGTCGATTACTCTGGTCTTGGACCTGGTGCAGCGTTTCTGATTGTCGAAGGCCCACATGTTGTAGGTAAAGGAATTATAAAGGAGCGTTGGTCAAAGGAGTCCGACGCGATGTAACTGAAGATTGAGGATAAGAACGTGTCTGATCAAAAACAATTTTCCGATCGCGTTGCCATCGTTACTGGAGCCACACGGGGTATCGGTCGGGCCATTGCGCTCGAACTTGCACGACGCGGCACTGATGTCGCCTTCAATTATGCTAAGAGTGCCGAATCAGCCGAGTCGTTAAAATCGGACCTCGAAGCGCTTGGGGTTCGCGCAATCTCCTCTCAATGCGACGTCGCTAATACTGAAGCCGCGGCCGAGATGGTGAAGCAAGTAAAAGATTCATTCGGGCGCATCGACTTCCTCGTCAACAACGCAGGAATTACCCGTGACAACTTGATCCTCCGGATGAAGGAAGCTGATTGGGACGAAGTCGTCGATACCAATCTCAAGGGTGCCTGGAACTTTGCCAAGGCTGCACTCCGAATCATGTTAAGACAGGACGGCGGTGGTTCAATCCTGAATATTTCCTCAATCAGTGGTGAGATTGGAATGCCGGGCCAATCAAACTATTCAGCTTCCAAAGCAGGAATGGTTGGCCTCACAAAAGCTTTGGCAAAGGAAGTTGCCAGTCGCAGTGTGACTGTAAATGCGCTGGCGCTTGGAATGGTAGCCACTGACATGTCGAGCGCTCTGGACGAAACGTACCGCGCAAAGATCATTGAACAGATTCCGCTCGGACGTTTTGCGGAGCCTGACGAGGTGGCAAGGATTGCATGTTTTCTTTTGTCTGACGACGCACGCTACATCACCGGCCAGGTGATTCAGGTTGATGGAGGACTCGCGATGTAGAAGAAGAATTTCGGATTTCGGAATGCGGATTTCGGATTTTATGTAGGTTCAGTTGGGTCGTGGAACTCAATCTTCAATGCTCCCAACCTAAAATCCGAAATCCGCATTCCGAAATCCGAAATCATTTTATCTTTTTCACATCGTCGGGCTTTGCGAATAGTGAGTCAGGTAGGTTCTGATTGTACTGAATCGACTCATAGTTCACCCGCGTGGTCTGATGGCCGTTGATGTAATGGTCGATAACCCACGGCGCATTTACGCCATCGATCGCAATGAACTTCAATAACTGATCCTCTTCGGAGGTCTCCTCGACGTCGCCCGTGTCCATGTTCTTTCGCGTCCGTTTGTAAATGATCTTCGCCGGCAGCCCGTCACGCGCGCCGAATTCATACTCAATCCAAAACCCATCAGGGTAGGTCAAACGGATCGCTTCGTTACGCTTTGCTAAACCAGCCTCGCGTCGACCTACGTAGACTACTTTGCCACCTTCCTTGCGCCACCAGCCCCGCAGCAGATTCTCGACACTGGTTTTGAATGCGCGTTTGAATTCTTCAACCTGCTCTGGATGTTGGTCCGTAATCTTCCTCACACCGCCGTCGTAGAGCCATCCCGTGTCGCCAACATTGGTTTGAATCGTCTTAATTCCCTCGCTGATGAACTCTGTTCGCTCACGATCAGGATAGGCAATGTAATCGAGGAAGCGTGCTGGAATTCCTGTAACGCCATCCCGAAAACTTGTGAAGAACCCCTTCCCAACCACAGTCTTCACATTGAGGTAAGTTGGGCCGCCGAGCACTTCAGTCGCTCGGTTGATGATTTGCTGAGATTTCTCGTCTGCTGATCCGTTCTGAGCGGCAGAGGCGGCAGCTGTTTGGGCACGCACCTCAAGAACAGTTAAGAGCGAGACGAGAATTAAGAGAGGCACGGTGAGTCGGAGATTCTTATTAATCATAACGAGGATGAAAACGTGTCAACTAATGTCCGATACGCTTTAGCTAGTCGTCAAGTTACGCAAGATTCAAGTTGCGGCCCAGCTTGGCACTTTCGCAAGTTGACGACAACCTGAAGCGTATCGGACACAAGAAAGGGTTTCAATGAGAAACTCACTGAAACCCTCGTTTAAAAACTCGTTCGGTGGAAATCTTAGTTGAGTTCGGGCTTGCTACCGCCGTTCGTCTTCACAACCGTCTCACCATCTTCAACGTCCACGACGAAACTCGATGCTGATTTCCACATGCCGGTGATCGGCAGCTTCACTTTTTCGTCGATGTGCCGCTTCAAGAAGCGCGCACCGTACGCCGTGCTGTAGCCCCGCTCCGTCAACCGATTGATAGCAGCTTCGCTAATCTCAACCTGTTTGCCTTGACGCTCCATCTGGCGGCGGAGCTTCTCAAGATACAGCTTGGCAATCTGTCTGACTTCATCCATCGTCAGCGGCGAGAATACGATCAGTTCGTCGATGCGATTACGGAACTCAGGCGAGAAGCGTTGTTCTGCTGCTTTCATGACCTCATTCTTCACCCCCCGGAAATCAGAAGCGGTCTTGGTCCCGAATCCGAGTGGCTTCTCAAACTTCTTGAAGTTATCGGAGCCAAGGTTTGACGTCATGATTATGATCGCGTCCGAGAGATAAACTTTCTTACCGCGTCCATCCGTCAACCAACCTTCGTCGAAGGCTTGCAGGAACAAGTTCATCAGATACGGCGACGCTTTTTCAACTTCATCCAGCAATAGCACCGTGTAGGGATTCTCCCGCAGCTGTTCTGTAAGGATTCCGCCACGCTCTGAACCGACGATACCCCGTGGCATACCAATCAGTTTTTCAATGCTCACCGTGCCGTCGCTGTACTCCGACATATCGATGCGCACCATCTTCTCTTCGTCGCCAAACATAAACTCTGCAACGGCTTTCGCGAGTTCTGTTTTGCCGACGCCGGTTGGACCGAGGAAGAGAAGAACTCCATCAGGTTTGTAGTGCGATTCCTTAAGTGGGCCTTTGTTCAAGCGAAGCCGTTGAGCAACCGCTTTGATTGCTTCTTTCTGACCGATGACTCGCTGGCTCAACATTGCTTCCGTCATTGCAAAACGGTCGCTCGTGTCGCGGAAAATCATGTCGCTCGGAATGCGCGATTCCTGTGAAATCACTTCGATCACGTGTTCCGGCTTAACCACCATCGTTTGTGGCTCATTGATCTCGACCTTCACCGCGGCCGTATCGAGCCAGCCAATTGCTTTGTCCGGCAGATGCAGGTTACGGATGTATTTTGGCGCCATCTCCAGCGCCGTGTTGATGGCGTCGTCTGAGATCTTGACGGAGTAATTCTTCTCAAGACGCGAACGAAGTCCCAGGAGAATCTCTCGCGTCTCATTTATCGAAGGCTCGACAACTTTAACGAGCCGGAATCGACGAGCAAGAGCCTCATCTTCCGCAATGTATTCCTTATACTCGGCAAGGGTAGTAGCGCCGATAATTCGCATATCACCACGCGCCAGCGCTGACTTAAACATATTAGCTGCGTCAGACGACGTGCCCAGTGCAGCACCCGCGCCGATGATCGTATGCGCCTCATCGATGAAGAGAATCAGATTATCTCGCTCTTTAACTTCATCGATGATGCCTTTGATTCTTTCCTCGAACATGCCGCGCAACATCGTGCCGGCAACTAGTCCGCCCATCTGGAGCTGAACAATATGAGAGTTGCGAAGGCGAGCAGGTACGCGCTCGGGTTCTAATTCGATTAGACGTGCAAGACCTTCGATGACGGCAGTTTTACCTACGCCAGGCTCTCCCACAAGCATCGGTGAATTCGCGCGCTCACGATGGCAGAGGATCTCGATAATCTGCTGAATCTCTTTTTCTCGACCGATAGTCGGTGCGATCTTGTCAGCGCGCGCCAAGCGATTCAGAGAAACACCGAAGTGTTTGAGATACGGTGGCAACTCAAACTTTTTGCGATTCTGTTCCTCCTCTTGTTCCCGTTTTTGGATTTGAGCACGCACGTTTTCGACGACGGCTTCAGGATTTGCACCCATCGTTCTCAGTACTTCAACGAAGAGGCTGTCGTAGTTAGTAAGTGCTTCAAAGATATCCGTCGCTTCAATCGTCTTCCGACCTTGGGTCCGGGCGCGTTCCATTGCGCGTTTAAATAGATCGGTGGTGTCCGGTCCAATTCGAAAGCCTTTTCCAATATGTTGCTGCCGGCTGCTGCCGAGCCGTTTCTCGATCGCCATTTTTACCACAACGGGATCGAGCGACAGCTCTCGCATGGCAGAGTTAAACATGTCGGGCTCTTCCACAGTCAAAGCCTGCAGAATATGCTCGACAGAAACAAAATTCTGGTCACGCCGGCGCGATTCGTTCAGCGCATGCTCAAGGATGCGCTGCCCGCTTGCGCCGAATTTATCCTTGTATGAACCTAAATCAACCATATCTGAAATAACGTTTTCCTTATCTAGGCAGTTCAACTGCGCCTCAGTTAAACCTCCGAACGGTCAATGTGAATTGACCGCTCTTTAGATGTCGTCAGCATAGACGTCGTTGCGTTTCAATGCAATATCTAATGCCGGCGACCCTTAGACGCAATTTAATGGCCGTTCATATGATGTGATTGTAAAGATGTGTCAAGAAGTCGTTTATTTAGTAGTCATAGTCGTCGCCGCCGGGCATCGCCGGCGCCGCTTTCTTCGGTTCAGGAGCGTCCGTCACTGCTGCGTCAGTGGTCAACAAAAGGCCCGCAATCGAAGAGGCGTTTTGAAGAGCCGTACGCACGACCTTCGTGGGGTCGATGATTCCAGCTGCAACCAAATCCTCAAATTCTCCGGTGGCCGCATTGAATCCCTTGTTGCCCTTAAGCCGCTCGACCTCGCCTACTACTACCGCGCCGTCGACTCCACTGTTTTCGGCAATTCGCCGCAAAGGCTCACTGAGCGCCCGACGCACGATCTTTACACCCGTGTTTATATCAGGGTCGCCGGCCTCGTAATCGTCAAGAATTTTACCCGCGCGCAACAAAGCCACACCTCCGCCGACCACGATTCCCTCCTGAGCGGCTGCTTTAGTCGCATTGAGGGCATCCTCGACGCGCATCTTGATTTCTTTCATCGCCGTCTCAGTGGGTGCACCCACTTTCACAACAGCCACACCACCCGCGAGTTTCGCGAGTCGTTCCTGTAATTTTTCGCGGTCATAATCCGAAGTTGTTTCTTCAATTTGTGCGCGGATCATGCCAACGCGACCCTGAATTGCCTTTCGATCGCCACCACCTTCAACGATTGTCGTCGCTTCCTTGTCGACAATTACCCGTTTCGCCGACCCAAGGTCCGCTACTGTAACGTTCTCCAGCTTAATGCCGAGGTCTTCGGTTATCACCCGACCACCGGTCAATATGGCTAGATCCTCAAGGATAGCCTTGCGTCGGTCGCCAAATGCAGGCGCTTTTACGGCGCAAACTTTGATTGTGCCGCGGAGCTTGTTGACGATCAGAGTAGCAAGTGCGTCGCCTTCGACGTCTTCTGCGATGATGAGCAGTTGTTTGGCAGAACCCACTACCTGTTCGAGCAGCGGCAACAGATCGCGCATCGCTGAGATTTTCTTTTCATGTAGCAGAATGAGAGGTTCATCGAGAATCGCTTCCATTCGATCCGGATTCGTTACGAAGTAAGGTGACAAGTAGCCCCGATCAAACTGCATACCTTCGACAATCTCGAGCTCAGTTTGCAGTGTCCGTGATTCTTCGACTGTGACAACTCCGTCCTTGCCGACGCGTTCCATTGCTTCCGATATCAGTTGGCCAATCGTGCGGTCGTTATTCGCCGAGACGGTGGCAACGTTGGCGAGTTCCTCTTTTCCTTTTACTTTCTTCGACAAGTTTTCGAGCTGGGCTACCACTTGTTCTGTAGCTAGCTGTATTCCCCGTTGGAGCTGCATCGGATTGGCGCCGGCCGTGACGTTCTTTACGCCTTCGCGGAAGATCGCTTGCGCTAAGACTGTCGCCGTAGTAGTTCCGTCACCTGCTGTATCGTTGGTCTTGACGGCCACCTCGCGCACCATCTGCGCGCCCAAGTTTTGGTACTTGTCTTTGAGATCGATTTCTTTCGCGACCGTGACGCCGTCCTTAGTGATGACGGGCGATCCGAATTTCTTACCGAGTACTACATTTCGACCTTTCGGTCCCAGTGTCACACGCACGGCATTTGACAAAATATCGACGCCTTGCAGAATCGCTTTGCGTGCTTCTTCTCTGAACTTCAGCTCTTTTGCCGCCACTCTTATGTCTCCTTCAGTAAAGTGAATTAACTACTCGCTAGCTTTTTGTGCCTGGCCCTGCGCGCGTCCGACTCTAACGCGAGCCGGCCGCAGCAAACGATCCCCGGCGCGGAAGCCACGCGTGTATTCTTCAAGAACTTTGCCGTCATCTTCCGGATCTACGCTGGCTGTGTCGACAGCTTCGTGTAGCTCTGGATCGAAAGTTTCGCCAACGGCAGGTATCGGTTCGACGTTGGCGGCGGCAAGGGCACTCTCAAAGCTGCCCGCAATACGGCGAATTCCCTCAACAATGGCATCGCGGTCAGTGCCCTCCTCTGCTGCTTGAATTGCACGATATAAGTCATCAATGACGGGCAGCAACGAACTTATAAAGCGAGCCTTGTCGACCGCAGCTCGCTCATCGGCGGCGCGATTCAATCTTTGCCTTGTTTCGTCAGTTTCACGTTGAAGCTGCTGGCGCAGTTGGTCAAATCGAGCTTGTACTTCCTGAACCTGTTTCTCTGCAGCCTTGGTCCGTGCCTCGAGTTCCTCAACGTACGAAGGCTTGAGACTTGGTTGTTCGACGTCGCTGGCCGAGATTTCAGCAGCATCTTCATTATTCAAATGAAACCGACGTCGATCGGTTATACGAACCTCAGGCGATTCTTCCGGCAATGTTTTATCGCGTCCTTTGATGTCTTTCATGACCCCTGGTCCCTATGTTCAAGCTAACTGCCAAATGAGTTCTATCAAGCAGCAACGGCTGCTGCTTCAGTTTGAAAGTTCATGGTGTCCCCCGATGCAGACACTTTGATCGTTTGGCCCGCCGCCACTTCGCCTTGCAACAGTTTCACTGCTAGCGGATTTTGAATGAGCGTTTGTATTGCGCGCTTCAACGGTCGTGCGCCATACATCGGATCGTAACCCTCACGCATTAGCAATTCTTTGGCTGACGAGTCGAGTACTAATGAAATGCTTCTTTCGCGCAGCATCGCACGCAAGCGTTCGAGTTGTGCGTCGATAATTTCGCCGATCTGTTCACGCGACAACTGGTGGAAGATCACGACATCGTCGATGCGATTGAGAAACTCAGGTTTGAAATGCGCGCGCAGTTCTTGAAACACAGCCTCCCGCACCTGCTTCTCATCTCCCTCGGCAGCTTGAATCTCTCGAGAGCCGAGGTTAGAAGTCATGATTAAAACAGTATTCTTAAAATCGACTGTGCGGCCTTTTGCATCCGTCAGTCGTCCATCATCAAGAATCTGCAACAGCACGTTGAATACATCGCTATGGGCCTTTTCGATCTCATCGAAAAGTATGACGGAATAGGGCCGGCGACGAACTGCTTCAGTAAGTTGTCCGCCTTCCTCGTAGCCGACATATCCTGGTGGTGCCCCAATCATTCGAGCGACGGCATGCTTCTCCATGTACTCCGACATATCGAGCCGCACCATTGCTCGCTCATCATCAAACAAAAACTCGGCCAGCGCTCGCGCGGTTTCCGTTTTGCCGACGCCCGTTGGACCGAGAAAAATAAACGAGCCGATTGGACGGTTAGGATCCTGAAGACCAGCGCGCGCCCTCCTAACTGCATTCGCCACGGCCGTTAATGCTTCCTGCTGGCCGATAACTCGTTGTCCAAGTCGCTCTTCCATGGTGATGAGCTTTTGCATCTCGCCTTCCAGCATCTTCGATACAGGAATACCGGTCCATTTTGCGACGACTTCTGCAACGTCTTCTTCATCGACTTCTTCTTTAAGCATCACGCCGTCTTGCTGAAATGTAGCAAGCTTTTCTTGTTCCTCTTTGAGACGCTGTTCGAGTTCAGGAATCTTTCCGTATTGAATTTCGGAGGCTCGCCCCAAATCCCCGGCGTTTCGCGCCTGATCGAGTTGCAACCGAAGTTGCTCCAACTCTGCCTTGGCAGCACGCATGTGCTCGATGGCTTCCTTTTCCGACTGCCACTTTGCTTTCATTCCCGACGAGCTTTCGCGCAGGTCTGCGATGCGTTGTTCAATCTCCTTGAGACGCGATTTTGACTTCTCGTCCTCTTCACGCTGCAGTGCTTGGCGTTCGATTTCGAGTTGAATTATTTCGCGCTCCAGCTGATCAATCTCCTGGGGTAGCGAGTCGATTTCAATACGTAGTCGCGAAGCAGCCTCATCGATCAAGTCGATAGCTTTGTCAGGTAGGAAGCGATCGGTGATGTAACGATTCGACAACGTCGCGGCCGCCACAATCGCGGAATCTTTGATTCGCACGCCGTGATGGACTTCGTACCTTTCCTTTAAGCCACGAAGAATTGCGATCGTATCTTCAACTGTTGGTTCACCTACGTAGATTTGTTGAAAGCGCCGCTCGAGAGCCGCATCCTTCTCAATGTGTTTCTTGTACTCATTAAGTGTGGTCGCACCAACGCACCTTAATTCGCCGCGCGCTAATGCCGGTTTCAGCATGTTAGAGGCATCAATCGCACCTTCAGCGGCACCAGCTCCGACGAGTGTGTGTAACTCGTCGATAAAAAGAATGATCTGACCTTGGGCGTTTTCAATTTCTTTCAATACAGCTTTAAGCCGATCTTCAAACTCTCCACGATATTTGGCGCCGGCCAGCATTGATCCCAGATCCAAAGCAACCAAACGTTTGTTGCGAAGCGTTTCGGGAACGTCACCTGAAACGATCCGTTGGGCCAGGCCTTCAACGATAGCAGTCTTGCCGACGCCCGGCTCACCAATTAACACCGGATTGTTCTTGGTTCGTCTTGATAAGACTTGAATAGTCCGCCTTATTTCATCGTCACGTCCGATGACGGGATCCAGCTTTCCCTGTCGCGCCAAGTCGGTCAGATCACGCGCGTATTTCGAAAGTGCTTGATAGTTCTGTTCGGCATTTTGATCCGTGATGCGAGCGCCGCCACGCATTTGCTCGATCACCTTGATCAGATCTTCCTGTTTGACTCCATGCTGTCGAAGGATTTTTCCAGACTGGCCGTCCTTCTCTTCCGCAACGGCGAGAAGCAGATGCTCTGTGGAGACAAACTCGTCCTGCATCCCGTCGGCCTTTTTCTGGGCCGCGGTGAATATCTGACTTAATCGCGGACTGAAGTACTGTTGGCCTCCCTGAACGCGTGGCAAGCGTCCAATTGCAGACTGAATATCGCTGAGCAAAGCGGTAACGTTCGCTCCGAGTTTTCCTAGCACAGGTCGGACGATGCCCTCAGGCTGTTCGAGCATTGCCGACAGGAGGTGTTCGGGTTCGACTTGCTGATTCTGGCCGCGTTCTGCGAGTTCTATTGCGGATTGAATAGCGTCCTGACCGCGAAGTGTGAACTTATCTAAACGCATTCCTATTCAAATCTCTTTTCGGTTCTTAAGTGGCAAACGGGCTCGCAACCAGGCGAGCCCGTCTATTTGTCCGTTTCGCCTGTTCGACCTACCGTCCGCCAGCCGCTTCCTTGGTTTTGCTGCTTTCAGCGCTGGTGTCTATTGTCTTTGGTGTTGTTGTCGTTGCTCCGCTGACTTCGATCCGACGAGGCTTGGCCTCTTCGCGCTTCGGCAACGTTACGCGCAGTACGCCATTACTGTATTCGGCCGTTGCGCCCTCACCTGATACGGTTTGTGGCAGAGTGAAGGAACGAGTGAATGTCCCGTAAGACCTCTCAACGCGGTGGTAATTATCCGTCTCGTCGGTCTTTTCGAAGCGCCGCTCGCCGCGGAGCGTTATGAGGTTGTTTTCAATCGACAAATCGAAGTCTTCCTGTTTCATTCCAGGTAGCTCGGCTTCGAGGACGATCTGATCCTTGTTTTCGTAGATGTCGACGCTGGGACTCCAGGCGCCGCGTCCGATGCCTTCATCACCGAAGGCCCGGGTAACATTGGTCGAAAATAAACGGTTGACTTCCTCCTGAAGCGTCCGGAGGTCCCTAAACGGGTCGTATCTGACAATGCTCATGGTATTTCTCCTCCTCTGAATTCCTTGGTTCGTTTTTATGGCTTTGGTTTCGAGGCTCAGCCCCAATCTTTTCTAGCTGAGCGTGCGGCCATAATAAAGATTGAGTCGCTTATTGTCAAGTAAGGTATATAGATGCGGTTTTACTGGGATTTGGAGGCCTTACCGGTCGTGGAAAGTTATATCTAAGGCAGGTTATGAGATGCCGAAGAAGCGTTTGATAGCGGACAGAATACCAGCGGAGTGGTCTTCTGTTGAGGAAGTAGAATCTGCCTGGGTTACCAGCCCAGCCCGCCTTTCCGCCATGATAAAACTCAGCGACTCGACCAGATCGGGGTTGCTATCGAACACCTTTTTCATGGCGCTGTGACCAATTTCAAGTACCTCAGTTTCTTCAACCGCGACCACATTTGCAGTCCTTGGTTCCCCGGTGAATAGGGCCATTTCACCAAAGAAGTCGCCTTCGTTCAGGGTGGCAAGCGTTCGAGGACGCCCGTTGTCGTTTATTTGAACGCGGACTCGACCATGATGAACGACAAACATCGACGAACCCGGTTCGCCGGCCCTAATCACTGTCTCGCCAGGTGCAAATACATGGCGCACTGCGGCTCCCGCCAGCAGAGCAGTCTCCTCAGCCGATAAAGGTGCAAAGATGTCGACAGCCGAGAGCCGCTCGACCACTGCGCCACCGTCGCGCTCGCGAAGCGCTTGCGAGCTCTTTCGTTCGACAAGGATTGTGCGGGTTGGGAAAGCGAAATTCAGGCCTGCACGTCTAAAGGCATACCAAATCCGTTGCCGGACAAGGGCGTCGGTATCGTTGTACTTCGCGTAATCGTCCAACCAGTACTTAACTTCGTAATCGACACCATTGTCACCAAGGTTCCTAATGCGAACAACCGGGGCGACTTTTGCCGAAACATTGTCGGCTTCACGCACGGCTTCTCGGACCACGTGTATCGTCTTCGCAGGGGAATCAGTATAGAGGGTGTTGAAAAACACGAGTCGCGCATTGAGATTGTCCCGAGGACATACCTCAATAGGTTCTTTTGCGGCGCTGCTGTTGTTTATTAGGACGATGTGGTTTTGAAACGTTCGAACCTTGATTGCCCGCCAACTAATTTCCTCAACTACGCCGGTGTGACGCTGAGCGCCTACCGTTATGACGTCACCTACTTGAAAAGGGCGGTCAGCCTGTAAGGAAATGCCCGCGAAAAAATTGCCTAAGGTGTCCTGGAGTGCGAGACCAAGAATCACACCAAATATGGCCGAGGTTGTAAACAGCGCGCCAAGGTTAGCTTTGGGAAAAATGATAGTGAAGATGAGAAGAAACAGAAGGGTGAACGCGACGATTGAAAAGATGTTTCGCACCAGCGTGGGGGCATCAAAACCCTTCCGCAACCGAAACAACCCGAACACCAGGGAATTTAAAACTCGGACGCTGACATAGGCGAGAAATCCGAGTAAGACGAGACGGACCACCTTGACGATGTTCTCGACAGACGCCATTTCGTCTGCCTGGAACCGAAAAAGTAAGGCCCGAAGCTCGGCATCAAATGTGACAACGAGATACAACCCCAACAAAGTCAGCGCAGCGACGATGACCAAAAAGAGGAGCTTGTTTTTCGAATACCGAGGTGTCACGGCTATCGCAGGAATGGCGCTTGGGATTATTTTCGAGAGCGGCTATTTTTTATCACTGATTGATTCGGCTTGGCGAGCGGAAAAGATCAGCTAAATGGCGCTGGCGAGATCGGGGAAAAGAGTTATCACTATATAAAGGACAGATAGGCTGGTGACAACAATCGCCGTGAGCCAGGCCGCCAAGTTATAGGGCCAACCATTTACATAAGCGCCCATCAACTCGCGATCATTTACAAGTCTTAAGACGGCAAATAGCACGACAGGTAATAGCAATCCATTTATCACCTGCGTCACAAGTAAGACACGGATGAGCGGAAGATTAGGAACAACCGCGATGGCAGCGCCCACGGCGACCAGGAAGGTAAACGTGCCAAGAAAAATAGGAGCCTCACGGAAACTCCTGGATACCCCTTTTTCGAAGCCAAGCGCCTCGCTGATCGAATAAGCGGTTGCGAGCGGCAGCACGCCTGCAGCCAACATGGATGCGCCAAATAGACCAACGCCAAACAGCGTCTGCGCGTATCTTCCGGCCAGTGGTTGTAATGCTCGAGCGGCTTCAGCAGCGCTATCAATGCGAATTCCGGCTTTGTGTAATGTCGCTCCCGTGGAGACTACGATGAAAAAGACAATAAGGATTGCGAAGATCGTGCCTACCCAAACATCTGTCTTAATCTTTGGATAATCTTCTGCCGCAACGCCCTTCTCGACAACTGACGATTGCACATACACCTGCATGTACGGCGAGATCGTAGTGCCGACAACAGCCACAAATGTAAACAGGAATGCGTGATTGAGCTTGAATGTCGGTGTCACTAAACCGCGGGCTACCGAACTCCAGTCCGGATGAGATAAAAACGCCGAAACGATATATCCCAGAAACACGAGCGACATGAGCAAGAACGCTCGTTCGACTCGCTGGTACGATCCTCTTACGACGAGCCACCAGATAAAGATGGCCGCAAACGGAACCGATATAAAACGAGAGAGGCCCAGCAGCTCCGTCGCTGCGGCTATACCAACAAACTCCGAAACCGTAATACCGGCATTGGCGATGAGTAGCGCCAGCATCACCAACGCAGTCCAGCGTACCCCAAACCGTTCTCGTACGAGATCAGCGAGGCCTTTGCCGGTGACTGCGCCCATTCGCGCACACATCTCCTGAACTATTCCAAGACTGATTGTGATAGGTATCAAAATCCAGAGGAGGGTGTAACCGAACTCAGCACCGACTGAAGCAAAAGTAGCGATACCGCCAGCATCATTGCCGGCATTGGCCGTGATCATTCCGGGCCCGAGGATAGCCAGGTAAGTCAACAGTCGTTGCCTCCGAGCCACAGTGCGACGCACACCATAAGCGCCTCGCCGCATTAAGCGGCGGCCGGCTGCTCGAACTGCGGCGCGTCGTTCTGCCATTTGGAGGGTCTCCGTCGTTCATAAACCAATCTTGAAACTAAACCACGATATTCAGTACCGTTCGCGGTAGCGAATGGATAGGGGTTCAATCAGCAACAAATCTTGGCCATTCGCTACCGCGAACGGTACTGAATAGTTTCGATTAACCGAACAGTCTTGGAACGCGCTGGCGCCAATCCTTCGGTAACAATATCTCCATCGCATCGTCAACGGTGATGATGCCTAGTATTTCATCCGACTCATCAACCACCGGGAGTGCTAACAAATTGTATTCAGCTATTCTCTGTGCCACTTCATTGGCCCGTTCGTCGGGAGAGGCGCGTTGGAATTCGGTGCGCATTACCTCCTCGAGCGGCATCGCTGGATCAGCCAGCATCAAACTGCGCAAGGCGATGACGCCACACAATCGCCACGAGTCTTCATTTTCAACCACGTAAAGGTAATAGATCATGTTTGGCGTCTCCGCCATCTCACGGAGACGTGCCAGCGCTTCACCGACGGTGAGTTCACGCGGCAACGTTACGAACTCTGTCGTCATTAGGCCGCCGGCAGTATCGTCTGCGTACGGCAAGAGTTCAACTACATCAGCTTGTTCCTCGCTTTCCATCAAACCAAGCAGTTCTTCGGCTTTTTCCTCTGGAAGATCTCCAAGCACATCGGCGGCTTCGTCTGGCGACATCCATTCGAGAATGTCAGCCGCCCGCTCTTCATCCATGTCACCAAGGATCCTGACTTGGTGTTCCGCCGGCATCTCTTCCAATGTCTCCGCCGCCGTTTCATCGTCGAGGGATTCAACCACTTCCGATCCGTGGTGATACGAGAGCGCTTCAGCCAACCTGGCAATCTCAACTGGATGCAAACGCGCCAGCTTGTCACTTGAAGACTTGAGCTGGACAGTTGCAGCATCCGTCGCGAGATAACCGACGTCAGCCCAATCCAGCACTTCAACCGGAGTTCGAGTGCCGACGAAACCAGTTGGTGCGAGCCTTCGCCAAAGTCCTTGCAAGCTGACGTCTGCTCCGGTTACCCGCCAGTCTTTACCTGTCTCGATTATCTGAACATCGTTAACACGCACGACACGTTTTCCATCTACGTCGATAAGTTGCTTGTCCAGCACGTCGCGCGCGAGCAAAACTTCACCTTCACGTCTCACAAAGGGCCGCAGATCCAGGATGTCGGAATTAAGACGAACTCCGCTATCGTTCAGTTCTGCAACGCGCCAGCGAGACAGGAAGAAATCACGACGTCGATAACGCGCGACCAATCCGGTGACTGGAGGGTGGTCGTCAGTGCCGAGACGCACAATTACATCTTTGACGGTTGCCACACGTTCACCTTCGAGATCGCGGATCGCGCGACCTAATACTTGCGACAGATACAGCATTTAAATCACCTGGATGACTTGCGCATCATAACATGCGGGAGGAATGGAGGAGGGTAATCGATAGAGCTGGGAAAGATAGGAGGCAGGAGCAGGAATCATTTGCCATATGACGTTTGACATTTTTCATTTGTCATTTCAAAGGCCGTAGCCGACAGGGAGGTCGGTCTGATCTCTAAATGGCAAATGAAAAATGTCAAATGTCATATGGCAAATGATTCCTGCTCCCGCCTGCTGCTCCGCTCTTGTCTGCGTTCTAATTGCGCGGAGCCGTCAGGTATCTTTTCGCGCCTTCGAGGGCAATGTCCCGCTTCGCATATAAGTCCGTGCGTCTGCCGGCCATCGCTTCGTTAGGCGTTACGCCCAATCCTTCGAGCCGAATTCCTTCGGCGGTTCGATAATCGAACTCGCTGACGTCAAGCACACCGCCATCCGGCAAATTGTGTCGACTGCGAATTGCCAAAACGCATCCGCAGGTGGGACTTCCAATCACCCACGCACGTCGCAGATGTTGCAGCGTAGATGCAAGGATCTCTGCGGCGCTGGATGTGGTTTCACTTGTCAATACGACCATTGGAACGTTGGCTATCGGTGTGATACTTCGTGAGACTTGAGACAGCCGTGGCGTAGTTACCAATTCGAATGATGCTCCTGATCGGTCAGCGAACTTGCCGAGGTTGATTCCGGTATCGAGAAAGGCAGAGGCGATATTCGCCATGGCCTCAGCATCACCTCCGCCATTGCCTCGCAAATCCAAAACAATCGCACGCGCATGATCGATCGCCCGCGGTAATTGCTTCAGAAAGTCCGACGCGATCGTTTGAGTGAACGCATCAAGACCGATGATTAAAAGATCGTGGTCCCGTCGAAAGCGAAAGCCAAGCGTTCGTTGGTTCCAATAACGTTCCAACATGCCGGACCTGAGTCGACCCTTGGCGTTTTTCCAACTGACTGCGACCCACGTACCAGCAGGACCGTCGAACATTGAACGAATGGCTTTTACGCGCGCGCTTGGCGACTCGCCGGCATTCTGCATTCGACGCCGAATGAATTCAGCTGCACTTAGGTTGTCGACGCTTACAAGTACATCGCCTGCCCGCAAACCAGCATCTTCGGCTCGCGAAGCCGGCTCAACATTAATTACAGTCGGCAGCCCCTCGATATCGCGAACAGAGACGCCGACGGTTACGAACCTGGGGCTCCACCAATCAAACTTCTCTTCTGGAGAGAAGACTCGAGTGTGTGCGTCGTTAAGCGGAGCGATCATGCGGCGAAGTAGTTCATAGAAATCATGAGTCGTTTTAGCTTCCGCTGCCGCGGGTCTGAAGACTAATCGTGAGGCCTCCCAATTCAGACCACCAAAGCGCGGATCGTAATAGCGTTCTTCGATTGTCTCCCAAACATCATCAAACACGGCGAGTCTGCCGGCACGTGTTGAAGTAGAGACGAAGAGTGCTTCATCAGGCGCGGCGGGAGTGGCTGCTATCGGGAGGACAACGGAGATAGCCAGCAGGATGACGACGTAAAGCGCAGCGGAGGAACGATGATTAATTCTAATTCTCATTTTCTGATCGTTGCGGTGTTGCCGGCTTACGGAAGTTGTAGCGCAACAACACTCGGAGTGGGATTGGGGTTCCATTCTTCATCGCCGGGAAGAAATGTAGTTGGCGGACAGTCGCAATCGTTGCTTCGTCGAGTCCGAATCCTGCCCAGCGTACGACCTCGACATTATCAACTTCACCGTCGGCACGTACATCAACCAGCACGTCGACAGTTGCTTCTACGTCGGCCTTGGCCGCACTCATTGGATAGTCTGGCCGCAGACGACGGAAGGGTCGAGGTAGTCGTAGTCCGAGAGCCTCGGCAGCTTTTTCGTCATCCGGTGCTTGTTCAATTAAAGGTGCAGGCGGTCTGATTTGGTCATCCTGCTGCGCCCTCCTCATCATCACAATCAAATGCCTGAGCAATGGCTCTGCTAGTTGGCCGATTAGCTTTTGTTCAGCTTCTCCGGATGTCGAGGAATTGGCACTAAGACGATCCCAGGATACCAATCGGCCCGTCCGAGAACTGATAACGAAGATCGAACAGTAGGATTCGAAAAAGATCGGAGTTTCAGATGAAGATCGACGCAGCGTTTGCGCATCTCCAATCAAATAAAACTCAGAAGATAGCGCTACGCCCAAGTCTCGCGCTTCGCTCAACATCATATTTAGTGAGCCGGTATACCCCGCGCCTTTAGCGGCAGCGCGGGTTAGCTCTGGATCCAGGACCGTTACGTCGCCGATGGTCTTGAAACCCTCTCTAATCTTTCCAGTTGCAGTGGGTGCAAAGGCTGAATTGCCAAAATCCAATATGCTTAGGCTGATTGGCCTCAGCTCAGTCTGTGCGTTCGTCGCGCCGAACACGAGCAGCAGAGCACAACTCACCCAAACCGTCTTACGAAGCAAGGGAAAGCGACAGGTATAAGGTTGGAATCTACTCGTCACTGTGTTTGGAATTGGCGGGGGAGATCCGCTTCTCTGACTAGAGTAGGCGTAGTATACGTCAGTTTATGGTTCTGCGCTTGCCGCAGATTCTTTCTGTAAAGTTGGCCGATGATAACGTTTATAAACTTCTGCTTTAACCTCTGCCGGAAAGCAGACCCGATGTAACTCATAGCCGTGCAGACCTCTGACAACGTTGCTCACCTCGGTAATTTCTCTTATCTGCGGTTGCGCATAACCGCTTTCGACGTAAATGTGCTTCTTCGGCTCCGATTGACTGGCCGTATAATAGCTGTAGTAAGGCACATCGCTCGCTTTGTCTTCAATAAAGTAATAATCCGGATCAAATCCGGCCAGCCGCACCGCCTCCCGAGCTTCTGAAAGGAACTCTTGACGCTCTTCTGCAGGCATGTCGAGGTCTATTGCTTTGAAAAGACGGCGTGCAACAAAACGTTTACTGAGCTCGCTCAGAATCGCATCATCAGAACGCTGCCACTGCTTGACATGAAAAACGAAATCGGAGTCATCGATCTGGAGATGTTCTGAAACCGTGAGTGGCTGCTGTTTCAGGATCTTTTCAAAAGCCGTGCCCGTTGCATGCCAAACTACCTTCCCTTGCTCGTGTAGTTTTAAAGCGCGACGAATGATCGAACGTAGAACAACCTCCGCCGATCGCAGGGTACGATGAAAGTAGACTTGCCGAAACATGTAGTAGCGTGCCTGCAAGTACTCTTCAACAGCATACAACCCGCGCGCTTCGACGTAGATTCGATCAGCGCCTTCATCTATTGCCAGCGCATTAATGATCCACTCGAGATCATAGATCCCATACTTAGCTCCGGTCATCAGTGAGTCGCGAAGCAAATAATCCATCCGATCGACATCGAGTTGTGACGACACTAGCTGGGCCAATGCAGCCGGTTGAAACGTGCCTTCAATAATGGATGCTACTTTTTCCGGCAGATCAGGAGAGTGAGCGCGCAGCAGTGAGCCGATTTCACAGTCTGGACTTAACACGACTTGCATGGTCCATTGTTCGTGATGGAAGTTAAGTACTTTTTCCATGACATGCGAAAAGGATCCGTGGCCAACGTCGTGAAGCAACGCTGCCGCTCTGGCTGCAATGCGATCCTCAGGATCGATGTTGTACCGCTCCGATAAACGATCAAGCACACGCGTCATCAAATGAAATGCGCCGAGCGAATGAGTGAAACGTGAATGTTCCGCACCCTGATAGGTGAACAATCCCAGGCCAAGTTGTTTGATACGTCGGAGCCTTTGAAATTCCGCTGCGTCGATCAGTTGCATCATCAACTGACCTTCATCTGAGTCAGTATGCAGACGGATTATGTTGTGGACTGGATCCCGGTAGATTCGTTCTGACAAGAGAGCAGCCTTTCCAGAACAGGAATGCGACGGAGTCTATCACGGCAAAAACGCACGCGTCAGACTTCATGAGTTGATTGGAGATAAAACTTCCGCTTACCAAAACCCTAACAGGGGCGATGTAGACCAGTTGGGATCAGGCTAACGATGCAACTGGCGAGAAGCGGCCAACAGATTTCAACGGTGCCGTGTGAAGTAGACCGTTAGACCATTTTTGGCCGGCTACGTCATAGACCCACCCTTCTTCCGCCCCGGTTGCGATTTCTGGATATTCCCAATTTTTTGGATTTTAGACAGGTTCACTCACTGAAACCACCTCCGAACAACTGCACAATACATGAAGAAAATAGCCGATTTCCCTTGCGGGCATGGCATTTGCCAAAAATTCCTCCGCAAACGGGGTTCTCTATTTAAGCCAACCCGTCAGGAATTCTTTTTGGTGCTGCAAAAAACAAGAGGGTAAGACGCAGGAGGGAGCAGCATCTCTTTTTGTTTAAGAAAGGAAAGCAGAAAAATGAAGAAAGTTTTTAAGTTTATCAGCCTGTCGCTGGTGATCGCGTGCTTTGCGCTGTTTACAGGCAGCGTCTTCGCACAGACAACAACGACAGGTTCAATTGAAGGATCAGTGAGCGACCAGAATGGCGCCCCGGTCCCCGGTGTCGCCGTGAGTGTTGCTGGTCCGAATCTTATCGGTACGCAGTCTGCTCAAACGAACGGTGAAGGTAGGTATCAGATTCTGAATCTGCCGCCAGGAAAGTACACAGTCTCAATCGGCGAGCAGAAGGGCTTCGGCAAGCTTGAAAGAGCAGATGTTCAGGTCAATCTTTCGAAGACGACCACCGTTGACTTGACCTTACTTCCTGCAGGGGCCACAGCTCAAGTTACGATTACGGGAACTGAAGTAGCAGCAGTCGACGTTACAAGTACTACTGCAGGAACGAACGTCTCAAGCGACCAGTTCTCAAACTTCCCAACGTCCCGCACAGTCCAGGGACTATATACGATCGCTCCTACCGTCACCGGTTCAGGACTACGTGATGCCTCCGGTCGTGAGCGCGATCCTTCGGTAGCCGGTTCTTCCGGACCCGAAAACAACTACATTCTCGACGGCGTGAGCACCAGCGACCCTGCATTCGGTGGATCCGGTGCAAACCTGCCTTTCGAGTTTGTGCAAGAAGTTGAAATCAAGACCGGTGCGTATGGTGCTGAGCACGGTCGCAGCACGGGCGGTATTTTCAACGTCATCACCAAGAGCGGTGGTAATGAATTCACCGGTGATGTGTTTGGCTATTTCACCACTAAAGGTATGGTCCGCAACGTTAAATCAACGGCCATTCCGCTCGTTGGTGCTTCACCGCAAAGCTTCTCCGAGATCGATGCCGGCTTCGATATTGGCGGCCCGATCAAGAAAGATAAGCTTTGGTTCTTTGGTGCTTTTAATCCCCAACGAAGAACGAACAACTTCTTAACGCAGACCTTCCTCGTGCCCGTAGACAATAAGATCACGACTCCGTTCTACGCAGGCAAACTAACCTGGGCGGTCAATCAAAATCATCGGTTCACCTTCTCAACGTTTGGTGACTTTACCAAGCAGGAAGGGTTCCTCTTCCGCATCAACGCTCGCGTTCCAGACAACGGCTTTGGCGCTAATATCAACAGCTTCCGTGGCCGGATTGAGACCGGTGGTCACAACTACGTTGCTCGTCTGAATTCGAGCTTTAGTCAGAGGTCTATCGGCGAGTTCATGTTTGGACTGCACTTGCAGAGAGCTAACACAATTCCTGACGCATCGGTAGCCGATACCTCGTTGATTCAGGAGAACTTCGCTGTTGTTCGCAACGGTGCATTCGTTGCCCCCGTCGACACGAGCGTGTTTTTAAATGCTAACCCGGATAACCTGAAGCTGGCTTTTGTTGACGGTCGAGGTGGCGGGATTTTGACCCGAAACTTTACAACGGCTGGATTCGGACTCGTCTCCGATCAAGATCGGAACCGTTGGGAATTGGCTGCGAGACTACAGAACATCTTGGGTAGGCACACTTTGAAGTATGGCTTCGAGATGATGGAAAACCGTTACACGATCTTCACCAGGTCCAGCGGACCAGGTAGAACGTTCGGCGATCCATTCGGTGAAGAAGCGGGTGCACCCTTTCCGGCGACAAATATGCCGGGTGGAGTTCGCATCACCAACCGATGGGGCGTCTGCACTTCTAGCGGTGCGACAGCGACTTGCCCATCGTCAGCATTTACGACCCGGCTACAACAGTTGATTGCTGGTGGTACAGGACCTGCGGGAATCACCACTGTCGTAACCGGCTCACCGACAATCGCGCAACTTAGCACCAACCCGATTCTCGTGCTCTCGAGCGTTCGTGTTCGCGACTTCTCGCTGAACACTGGTGACAAACCCACTAAGACTCGCGTCGAAGGGTTCTACGTCCAGGACGATTGGAGAGTTACAAACAACTTCCAGGTCAATGTGGGTCTCCGTTGGGACTATCAACAGGCCTATGGAACTAGTTCAACCTACATCAAGCTGAACAACTTCATGGACAATGCGCAGCCGCGTCTTGGTTTCATCTGGGATTTCACCGGACAGGGCCGTGGCAAAGTGTTTGTTAACTTCGCTCATTTCCTTGAAACCCCGATTCCGCTTGATGTCAACGTACGCGCCGGTGGAGACGATATACAGCTCGACCGCAATGCGAACGTCAACCGTTTAAACGCTGCTAATGGTTCAACAATCATTGCCGGTACAGCATCAGGCTTGGGCTGCTTGGGTTGCGAAGCAACACCAATCGACTTTGACTTGAAACCGCAGACCGTCAATGAAGTTGTTGCGGGTGTGGAGTACGAACTGTTCCGCGACTTTATCGTCGGCGTCACTGGTCGATACCGCGCCCAAGGTCACGTCATTGAAGACGGGTCCTTTAACGATGGAGCAACTTATTTCTTGTTCAATCCAGGCGAGAGCTTGACGGAAAGACTAGCTTGCGCCGATCCAACCATCGGTTGTTTCGGTCGCGCTCGTCGTTACTATAGAGGGCTCGAGTTCACTGCTACCAAGCGATTTACTAACAACTTCCAGTTTATCACTTCGTACGTGTACTCCAGCTTGATTGGTAACTACGAAGGGTTGTTCAGAAACGATAATGGGCAGAGTGATCCGAACATCACTTCGCTATTTGACCTGCCATCATTGCTTGCCGGTACGTACGGCCGTTTACCCAACGACCGCCCGCACCAGTTCAAGTTCAACGGCAGCTATCGAACGCCCTGGAAACTTATGGTTTCAGGCAACTTCTATTATCGATCCGGCATACCGTTCAATGCGCTAATTCCGCATCCGGTATACGGCGACAATGAAGGGTTCTGCCAGGACATTTCGGGCCTTGGCTTCGTGTGCCACCCGCGTGGCACAGCCGTCAACCCAATCACCGGAAGTGATCGCACGCCGAATAATTTCCAGTTGGATCTCGGTGCTTACTATCCTATTACTTTCGGGGAACGTAAGGAACTTCGATTTATGGTTGATTGGTTCAACGTTACAAACGCTCAGCGCGCTATTCGTCAGGATGAGACGTTCCTGATTAACAGTGGCATCTCTGGCGTACCGCCTGTGACTAACACTACTTTTGGAACGGGCACGATCTTCCAATTCCCATCCACTCTACGGTTGGGTGCGAAGTTCTCGTTCTAAGTTATAGCCCTGCTCAGGGATGGTTAAAAATCGTCCCTGTAACTTTCGGGAGAAGCACTTAACCAGGTGCTTCTCCTTTTTATTTTTGTGGTATCCTTTCAGCCACCAACACAATCCCTCTCGTCTAGAAGACAGGTCCTTGATGTAATAAGGAGTCCCATGTTTCGCACAAAGGTCCGGTCGCTTTCGAGTCTTTTCTACACACCTCTAATCTGTTTGGGGTTTACCGCTTTGCTGTTCGTCGCGAGTGCCGATTGCCTTGCTCAGTCAGCAATCGATTACACGGGCACTGGAGGCAGACACACAATTCAGGGTCGAATCTACTTTCCTTCAGGTCGCCGCGCTGACGCTCCAGGCTTGGTCGTCAAACTCGAATCGGTAACCAATGCACCAATTACCGTCTTCACGGATACCAGTGGCGCTTTCGCGTTTAAGAATCTGAGTGCCGGTTCTTACACGATCATCATCGAAGGCACCGATGATTATGAGCCGACCAGCGAGACCGTTTACATCGACGATCCTGGAAGCTCGAGCGTCCGTGGACGAAGCGTTAGCTCGAGCACTCCTCGCACGTTCACAGTTCCCATCTATCTCTCGCCGCGACGTCGGGTGAGTAACAAACCTGCTGTAGTGAACGCCGTTCTTGCGGCCGCACCGAAACCTGCGGCAGATCTCTACCTGGCAGCTCTCGAATCGGCACGGGTTGGTGATCACAAAAAGGCAGTTGAGCAACTTAAATCGGCGCTGGCTTTGTATCCGCAGTTCTCGCTCGCACTCAACGAGCTTGGCGTTCAGTATCTGTTGTTAGGACAGCCTGACAACGCTGCTTCAGCTCTGGCTGAAGCCGTCAAGCTTGTTCCTCAGGATGTGGCGCCACGCTTGAACTATGGTATTGCGTTACTGAATCAAAATAAGTTTGCTGCCTCAGAGGAGCAGTTGCGCATGGTCGTTGAAAGAAACAGCAACCTCCTGACTGCTCATATGTATCTGGGAATAGCGCTGTCAAGACAACAAAAGCTTGATGAGGCGGAAAGAGAACTGTTACTTGCAATGAGCACCAACAGCCCGGACGTAGCGCTTGCGCACAGGTTTCTTGGTGGCGTTTATTGGGCTAAGCGACAGTATCAGTCAGCTGCAGATCAGCTCGAGTTGTATTTGAAACTGATGCCGAACGCAGGCGATGCAGTACGGACGCGAGAAGCGATTAAGGAACTACGTAACAAGCCGAAGCCCGGCTCATAAGGCTGACTGGTATGAGATCCGCGGTCAGGCTGATCTATTTAGGTGAGTAAGTGTCCTGGTTTTTCTTTCCTCGTGCGCAAGTACTTCTTGGGTTTCACTCTTTCCACTATTTTGCAGTCTAGGGTGCGGTTGTAATCCCGCCTACTCAAATACCCATTTCCGCTGAATGACGTTCGATTTTCTGAAGAGTTACCATTTTTTCGGATAATCAGAGGCCCTTCAAATTGAGCCAAAGGGGTCGCACAATCAGAATCCTAGTGAAAACGCGGAATTCAACCTTGTGGGCACGACAATTGCGAAAAATCGACTAACGTATTCTCAAAACTGGATATTCCGCCGCAACCTCTGGCAGCCGTACAGATCCCAGCGAAAACAGAGGAGGTTGGGCAAGGTAAGTCTCAAGGCGCCTCAAAGCCGCCTTCTGTGGGCAATTCACGCTAAGAAAGGAACCCTTAAACATGAGAACGAAAGGCAGAGCGATAAGCGCATTTGTAAGATTGTTTTCAGTGCTCGCCCTCACAGTCGGTTTGATAAGCAGCGCATTTGCACAGGGAGGATCAACTGGTGCGATTTCCGGCACAGTTAAGGACGAGAAAGGGGCGGCCGTCGCCGGCGCTCAGGTGGAGATCATTAACGCTGCAACCGGAGTGACTGAGCGAAGCACCACCACCGACGGCAATGGCAACTTCGGTGTTACGCAGTTGCCTCCAGGAACCTACAAGATCATAGTTAGCGGATCTGGGTTCTCGAAAGCCGAATTGCCGGACGTCAAGGTGAATGTTACCGAGACTGCGACCGTGAATGTCCCTCTTAAGGTGGGCCAGATTACGGAGTCCGTAACGGTCGTCGAGGCCGCAAGTCAAATTCAATTGAACTCGGCTACTACAGGGCAAACTCTCCAGTCGACTACGATAAACAACTTGCCCTTAGCCACGCGCAACTTCTTAACGCTGCTGACGCTATCGACCGGCGCAAATACCGAGATGTTTCAATCGGACGCGCTAGGTCGTGGAGCTGTTACCATCAACGTTAATGGTCAACGTCCCGTCAATAATAATTACCAGCTTGAGGGCATTAACGCGAACGACATCAATCTCCCAATTCTCGATAATGTTCCGCTTCCTAATCCATCCACTGTGCAGGAGTTTAAGACGCAAACGTCGCTATATGACGCTTCACAGGGACGTAATGGCGGCGGCAACATCCAAGTCGCTCTGAAATCCGGCTCGAACGAGTTTCATGGCGATCTATTCTTCTTCCTACGCAATGACAAATTGAACGCCAACGACTTCTTCCGCAATCGCAATGGACAGCCTCGCCCGAGGTATCGGCAGGGCGTCTATGGCACGTCGATCGGTGGACCAATTTACTTGCCGCATTTTGGTGAGGGTGGTCCGTATCTGCACAGCGGTAAGAATCGTCACTTCTTTTTCTTTAATTACCAGGGCACGCACGCTGCTTCGGGTACTGCCGCTGGGACAAATATGGCCACCAATATCCCAGTCTTGCCGACTAATCGCTCTGAGGCGAACTTGATCGCGACTTTCTTCCCCGGGGGATTGCCTTTGGGTTTCACGAGCCTCAATCCAGTGGCGGTGGCGTATCTCAATCTACCGGGAGACAAGTGTCCGGGCTTCGGCGGGAACTTTTGCATACCGACGATAGCACCGAACCCCGGTAATGGTCCGGCTGGATTCAATGGTCCGAACGGAACGCTGAGTCTTGGTTCAGTGAACAGAGCTGCCTTGGGCACGTTCAAGGACAACCAATTCACGATTACTACGGACCACCAGTTAACTGCGAGCAACAAGCTGATATTCCGGTACTTTCAATCCACTAACGAAGCGCTCCGTCCGTTCGGTGCCGGCGGCACTCTGCACTACCCGCAATTCGCGCCAGGGAGGAATAAGTTTGTGAAGCTTGGTCTAACGAGTGTTCTTTCTCCTCGTATCGTTAATGATTTTAAGGCTGGATTCAACCGCTTCTTCTTCTCAATCGCGCCCCTTGAACCTATCTCGTTGACTGATATTGGGGCAACACGTGGTAATTCAGGTCAGTTTCCAGGAGCTTATCAGGCGATCATTACTGGAGCATTCTCGATTGGTCCAACTGTTAACGACGATCGCGGCGGAACGTTTAATACGTTCGTTCTAGGCGATGACCTGTCGTGGAATCGCGGAAAGCATCAATTCAGATTCGGAGGCGAAGGCAGCTACTACGAGTTGAATCGCTATAACAACTTCGCTACGCGTGGTTCTGTGACGTTTGGCAATGCTACGGGTTTGGTGGGATTCCAGAATTTCCTTCTCGGGCGCGTGACCACGACGCAGGGCCGGGCTGGTTTCTCGACGTTTTATTTCCGTGCCTTGGACCACTCTTACTACGTGCAGGATGATTGGAAGTTTAACTCACGTCTGACTTTCAACCTCGGTTTTCGACTTGAAGGTTTGAGCATAGCTCACGAGAAGTTCAACTTCCTTTCTAACTTCCGCGGCTTGGGCGATGGTACAGCCCCACCCCTGGAGATCATTAATCCCGCAGAGACTCCAGTCGTCGGCGATCCCGGAGTGAGCCGCTGCACGATGTTGGATTGCTTTAAGTTTTATCCGGCACCGCGCTTTGGTTTTGCCTACGACCTGTTCGGGGATCAAAAAACCGTCGTTCGCGGTGGCTACGGTGTTTACTTCCAAAGGGTGTCGAACCAATCGTTGCTGCAAACTTCTGGAGGTTCACCGTTCTCCGAGGACTTCAGCGCGGCACCATTCTCGGTGACCCCACAGAACCCGTTCCCCGGACAGAGACCAAACTCTGACTTCCCACTGCCTACGGTTGCTGTGGTCCCACGTCTTACAGGATTCCACGCAGTCGATGTGCTAAATGCTGCTGGAGATGTAGTGATCCCGGCTGGGACCCCGATTTTTAACAGCGCGAGCGGTGGGCCGTTGGGAGGATTCCGTTTCTTTCCCGAGCGTGACTTTGTCGCTCCTTACGCACAGCAATGGAACTTTACGGTGCAGCACCAGCTTCCCTGGAGGCTTGTTGCTGAAGTCGGCTACGTAGGTACAAACGGTAAGAGATTGATCGGAACAGGTGCTCCAGTTAATCCCGGTCAGTTTTGCACTGTTGCAACGCCTTGCGTTATTCCATCAAGTCTGGCATCAGGCGTCACCGCTCCAGCAGGAACGCTTGCGCCGGGCATCGTCAAGAATTCCGATGGCAGCATTACGATCACCCGTAGCTATGCCGGTAACATCAACGCCCGTGTTCCGCCTCAATACTTGGGGCTGGCTACCAGCCGTCTCTTTGCACAAACGCAGAACGGCTTTTCCGAATACCATTCGCTACAAGCTTCGCTAACCCGTCAGTTTGCGGACGGCATCTACATCCAAACCGCCTACACTTTTGCCAAGTCCATCGACAACGGTTCAGGCTCAAGCTTTGGCGATGAGTTGAATGGTCTTTTAGACATCGGTGATCTTTTGAACGCGGCGTCCAACAAAGGTCTTTCAGACTTTGATAGAACACATCGATTAGTCATTAGCTACAACTATGAGTTTCCGTTTGCCAAGTGGCTGAGCAGTTGGCCGCGCAAGCTCGTAGACGGTTGGTCGATTAACGGTGTGAGCACGTTCCAATCTGGCACGCCGTTTCTCATTGCTGATTTCGGCGCGTTCACGTTGCAAGACACCGACTTCGTCAATGGCAGCCGAGCCACGATCGGTTCCGGTGCGATCTTGACAAGCGGCAGCGTGCGGGATCGGCTCGACAATTTCGTCAATCTGGATGCTTTTATTTCCGCAGGGCGATGCGTTAACGATCAGAACGTGGTTGTCAGCTGCTCTAGTCCATCCAGCACCGGTTTCTCGGCACTCGGCGACATCGGCAGGAACGTTTTCCGAGGACCATTCCAAACAAATCATGATTTGTCCATTGTTAAGAGGACAAACCTGAGCGAAAGAGTGAATCTCGAGTTTAGAGCAGAAGCTTTCAACTTCTTGAACCATCCGACCTTCCAAAGTCCTCAGGCAGCCGGCGGGTCTTTTGGAAACTATGGCATTGTGGATGTCAGCACTGGCGATTCTTCAATTCTGGCCACTGCCAATCGTCCACGAACAATTCAGTTCGGTTTGAAGTTAAACTTCTAGCTTTAGCTTGGCGGTCTAAATTAGCTGGAAGGCGCGATTAGAACCGCGCCTTCCAGTTTCTTTTTCCGGTGTCTTTAATGTCAGAATATCAGCCATCACGACGTCCTATTCTAACAACGAAGTAAGTCGCTCAAAGCAATGCCTACCCCGCGAATTCTGCTCATCTCCGCACTAGTTATCTTTTCGAGTGTCTTGCCGACAAACGTACTTGCACAAAGCGACAACGATCCAATGACTCCCGGCTCGCTGTTTGAGATCTCAGGTCAAATCCGGTCTGCCGACAACAAGATTGTCCAAAACGTAATCGTACGTATCGAGTCCGTCAGTGGCGCACTTGTCGATCAGGGCACAACCGACAGTATGGGCAGATTTCGGTTTACAAGGTTACGACAAGGACAGTACAGAGTCTCCGCATCAGCCACCGGTTTAGTCTCTCAAGCTCAATCCGTAGACCTCTCCCGTTCTGCTCCCCGCGTCCATGTTCTATTGCAACTGCTGCCAGAATCTCCAACTTTCAGTTCTCGCGCACCTGGCCGGCCTGGCGTAATTGACGTGCGCGTACCCGTTGAAGCCAGGGCAGCGTTAGACAAAGGACAGGCAGCTCTGGCGGCTAAGAAATCGGATGAGGCCATCTCTCAGTTCAAAAAGGCGATTAAGATTTATCCGCCGTTTTATGATGCGCACATGGCGCTGGGCCAGTTATATATGGAAGCTAGCCAGTGGGATAAAGCTGAAGCTAATTTACTTGAAGCAGTTAAAAGCAACCCAAGCGCTGTCCCCGCAATGGTTTCTCTAGGAGAAGTGTACAGGCGGCAGAAAAAGTACGAAGACGGTCAAAAGATACTCGAGGAGGCGTTGAGGGTCGATAATAACTCTTGGCAGAGCAATTTTACCTTAGGGCGTATTCATTGGGAGTTGAAAGATATCGTTAAAGCCGGAAAGTATATTGCGCGAACGCTCGAGCTGGAACCTAATGTTGCCGAAGCCCATTTGCTTGCTGCCAATATTTTTATTCGCGCAGGATTGCCCACCAACGCCCTGATTGAGTACGAGGAGTATTTGCGACTAGCTCCGAACGGTGAATTCGCCACGCAGGCTCAAGCGTTAGTCGATAAAATTAAAAAGTCTCTCCCCTCAAAATAAAGTCTGTTTTCTTTTGCATAGTTTGAAATATGCGTCCTGGAAACCTATTTATCCCTCCTATTCTCCTTTCGCTTTTCCTCTCACCAGTTCTCACTGTCTCAACAAGCCAAGCGCAGCAAAGGTCGGATCAAAAGGACGATGTGATCCGAATAAGCGCTGAG
>DATBSH010000102.1:0-12692 GCA_036559885.1 Pyrinomonadaceae bacterium | reverse complement strand
TCCACTTCCAGCTCAAGAACCAAATTGAGCACAACACCAAGCTCACGCCCGAAGCGCGCGACTCGCAAATCGCCGAGATCCCCAAGAGGATCGACGCCATGATGGCCGCTGACCCGTGGATGAAATTCTTCCTCACTTACGATCCTGCTCCCACCATGCGCCGCGTGAAGACGCCCGTACTGATCCTCACCGGCTCGCGCGACCAGCAGGCGGTGCCCGAGCAGGTGGCGCTTGAGGAGGCCGCGTTCAAGGAAGGCGGAAATAAGGACGTGACCGCGCGAGTGCTGCCAGATCTCAACCATCTCTTCGTGCAGGACACCGACGGCTTCCCAGGCAACTACTCGAAGCTTCCGCCGCCGGTGATGATGCGGGCCGACGTGGTTGAGATGATCGTCGACTGGCTCGCTCAGCGGCTACATTGATGCCTGGCGCGCACGCGACCGCCTGAACCGCACGCTGCAACCTTCTTCACCGCGAAGTGTAGCCAATTAAACCTGAAAGCGCATGTTCCAATTCTTCAAGACTCTCCGCCCTTTAAGTCGATTCTTGAACTTCTCTTTTCGCTTTCATGGAATAATTCACTTCAGTCGCTGAAGTTATGACCGATCTTACAGCTGGTTCTGAAGCGTGGAGCGCTTCCTGCAATTGTCGGAACTGCGATTCTGGTTTTGATCTTTCTGCCGATGCCTCAGCTTTTGCCTACGGCAGAATAGCTGAATCGTTGTTTTGGATCCCTGCCGCTGTTGGAACGTTGGTTAGTCGAAAGCATCCCAAGGAGAACTCGCGAAATCGTGCCTTGGGTTGGGCGGATATCGTGCTGTTTTTGGTAGCGGCATTAGTTGTAAGACTGATGGTGGGCGGGATTAGTTTTGCGCCATAGGGCATTCGTTGCAACGCAGCTGTTAAGAGGCGTGCCTTCGACTACGGTCTTTCGAGCGTGATTAGCTTTCTCCGATAGTCAATAGTCACAACGAAGTCTTTGAGAAATACATTACCGATGTTTATGCCCCAGGGCTTTTTATCTCGTCCTGTTCCTTTGCTGAAAAAGACGACTGCCGGCGAATCAACAGATACTCCGCCTATCGTCACATTACTAAGTTTTCCCTGCCTGTTCTCAGAAACGCCGTTGTACCCAACGTCGGTGCTAACTGGCGCTCGATTGAATTCCTCTTCCAGTCCTAAGAAAGAAACTGCGGCTGGCGTTAAGGCGAAAGTTCCGTTGGACCCCGTGTCTAAATTGCCTACCATCTTCTTGCCATTCACGAACACATCGTCAATTAGCACATTGTCGACATACCTGAAAGACAGCGCCGTCCGGTTCGATGTGTTCGATTGCTTCGGCGATTTAGCGAACGGCGACTGCGAGTAAAAGCGCATCGTACGATTCGGATAATCGATCTGCACGATACGACCCTTCAGCAAACTGTGTCCGAGTACTCCATGTAGCGGCTTACCTAAACGCTCGCTTACTTTTGATAAGTCAATGGCCACTGCCTCGATGTTTTTTACAGTGAGAGGGCCAAGCTCAACGAGCGGCAAATAAGCTCCGTACACCTTCTGCGGTTCTGTTCCGCCGCCCACCAACTTACTCCCCAAGGGGATCAGTTTCAGCCCTAATTCTCGAGCCGTAGTAAGTTCAACGGCGGATGGATCAGTGCCAGTGTCGAGCATCATGTTGAAAGGACCGTTTCCATTAATTTTCACCTGAAGGATGATCGCATTCCGGTGAAAGTCGAACGGAATTTCAACAGCCCGCATTTTGTTTTTCACTTGAGCAAGGGAGCAAACACAGGTGAGCGTTACGAATAGCAACAACGGCAAGGCACGCGTGATTTTGGTTTTCCTGCCACCGCGTTGAGACCTGCCTTTAAAGGACGTGCAAACGATTAAGCTTGGGAGCAGACCTACATTAATAGTTAGTTGCATTCTGTTGATCCTAACTTCATTCGCGATGTTTGTTGGACTGTTAGATCTTTCTTGTTCCAGTAGGACTCCTGATTAGCCTTCGCGACTATCTACGATCCGAGCAAGAAAGTCCTCAGCACACCATCAATTTTTTCTAAACGAATCTTCAACAGGTAGATCCAGCGAGCAGTTTCTCACGTCAGTCTTCAATTTCTTGACTTACTAGTGCCCGTAGGCCAACAGCGCCCGGCACCTGGAGTGAAGGTCACCGTAACGGCGGACGAGAAAAATAGTTTTCGACTTGAATAGGGCGGTAGCCCCAGCGGAAGAATAATGAAGAACGGGAGCGGAGCGACCGATTGAACTGGCTAGGCGTTCTGTTTAAGTTGAAATCGGTCGCTTCGTTCCCGTTCTTTAATTCTTCCACATTGGATTGCCTTTCGTATCAGCATGTTGAATTTGAAATCTCCCGCTAGGTCACCATTCATATGCGAGGCTTTGGTCGTTCCGTATCCGGGAGTATGGCAGTTGTGTGCTCGGTAACACTCTCGATTGAACCAGACAACCATTGCTGTGGCCCTACCTCGCGTAAATCAAATGGCGCTCTGCCCCTATCAATGGCGCGCTTCTGACGTCGACCATGCTGCGTAATCAGTCTTACCGGCGTCGAGATTAGAAGCAACAGGAATCTTAAGGGAATAATGTTCCACATGAGCATGAAGAGAAGGGCATCGACGATGGATGTCAGGACGCTTTGACCTAAGACTTGCCAGGACCTTGCGACGTGTTGTTCAGCTGCGTTTGCGGGTGCGTTCTTGAAAACGTGTTCAGCGTACTTAGCCAGGAAATGATCAAGGCCGGCATCAATCTTGGTGAAGAAGTCGTCATCACTTCCGGATAACGCTTGGGAGACAGCCTCCAGGTTCGTTCCACAGGAAGCACAGAATTTACGTTCGATCGAATTATCCCTTCCACAAGTTGGACAAAACATCGGTTGAGCCCCCTCTCGATGTAAAGATTTTCCAATAGCCAATACGAGCGCAGAGCCGCGTGGGATTCACGAAATGCTTAAGCAACCAATGTTTCCTTAGCCTAGTACTTCTGTGAGACGGCCTCCACGGCCCAGCAACTTGTCCGCAAGCTCAACCATCCTGCGGTTCGGAATCGCGATCGGCCGTTGTGCCAGCACACGAAGCATTGCCTCTCGTTCGCGCCCGGGGCCAAGCCAGCACGCGTACATGATAAGCGCCGCCGCTGTGGAACGACTTATCCCCGCCTCGCAGTGGATGAGCACTCTGCCCTTGAGTGCGCGAAGATCTTCGGCCAGCCTGATGATCTTCCCAATGTCTTCCTCAGTGGCGCCGAGTTCTGTGATGACATCGGCTACGACAAGCCGCAGCTTGCGCGCAACGTTGTTATAACCGAGCGGCAATTCGTCACCCAAGTCGCCGATTGAGACGAGGCATATGATGTCGGCGCAGTTGTGTCGCGAGCTGAGAATAGCGCCCACCTCTAAGCGGCTCGCGACCTCAATGGTAAGCTCTGGAAAATCCACAGCTGAAATCAAAAGGGCTTCCGGGCAAAACGCAATAGGACCTACTACCTGGTTCCCTCGCGGAAAGCGTAGAGTGTATTTCGCGTGCGGATGTAAATGCTGTCACCGGCAATTGCCGGCGTGGCCCAACTTTCTTCACCCAAGTCATTCACGGCGAGTATTTCCCACTGTGCGCCTGCCTTGAGAACAGTAACCTTGCCGCTTGCGCTGAGGAGAAACACTTTGCCATCGCCCGCGACCGGAGACGCGTAGTATTCCTCAAGCGCATCCTTTGTCCGATCTGTTTTTAGAAACTCGCCGCGAACCGGATCCACACTACTGATGATGCCGCCGTCTTTCATTAGATACAGCACACCTTCGTAGAGCAACAGTGCTGGAACATTCGGATAATTCTTTTTGACGCGCCATGCAACATTCGAAGGTGTGATGTCGCCCCGGCCCTGTCCCTCCAGGCGAATAGCAGTAACACCATGGCCGGTGGCGGTAGTGGTCCGGATAAAGTCATACTCGCTTCGATCAACGTATCCGTCGTTGTTTGCGTCGATCCATCCGAAATGCTCATAAGCTTCCGCATTGGATTTTATTTCTTCATGGTGAACACGATTGTCTTTATTCGTGTCAAACTGTTTTAGAGTTACTTCGAACGGTGGCAGGAAAGGTTCATCCGAGCCGCTGGCAAGTGCGTACACCATGTTTGTGCCGAGCACGGGCACACCTTTGGGGTAAGTGCCGACCTGCGTAACCCACCACAACCGTTCGCCCGTGTCGACTGAATACGCATCGAACGTCTGTGAGCCCAGGACGAGGATCTGTGCCAATCCGGTCGGCGGCGTGTAAACAACGGGAGTTGAGTAGGCTTCCTGGTTAGTGCGATCCTTCTTCCAAAGTACTTTTCCGTTGCGCGTGTCGACAGCGACAACAAAAGAGTTTGTTCGCTGGTCGCAGACCATCACCAGTGTGTTACCCGTTAAAACTGGCGATCCACCCATGCCATAGAAACTATTGAATGGTCCGAGCGGCACACGCCATCGTTCCTTACCATTTTGGTCATACGCGATCAAACCCAGCTCGGCAAAGAACACGAACACGTTCTTTCCATCGCTGACCGGACTTGGCGACGCTGGATCGTTAAGACGATAAATTGACATGTGCCGCGGTCGCACAATCTCGCGCCGCCACACGACCTTGCCAGTTTTTCGATCCAACGAGAAAGTGATCAGCTTTTCGTTTTCACTTGCCGTGAGAAAAATGCGATCACGCGTGACGATCGGTGATGAACGAGCGAAAGGGACCGCGGTCTTCCAGAGTAGATTTTTTGTTGGACCGAAGACTACGGGTAAAGCAGCGGCGCCCTCCGCTATGCCAGATCCGTTCGGTCCGCGGAACTGAAGCCATTGATCACCAACACTGGCAGCGTTCTTTTTCTGTCCGTATACGGATGTGGCAGTAAATGACAATACCGTACTGGTCAAAAAGACAACGAAACAGACAAAACCTTTCAGGTTCATAGTCTTAGTCCTCCTTCCATGAACTCACCCCTCATCAGCTCGGCGCGTCTACGCGCACGTACCGCATTCGGTATTCCGGCAACGGCCAACAGTCTTCCGGTAAGGTTCGACAATAATATTCCTGATGGCTATGCCACAAAAGTCAAAAGCTGGGTTGGTTTCGGCTTTGCCGCCCAATGTGAGGCATGGCTCTGCTTGCCGTAATCTTACGGGCGCTACCGACACGGTGAATCGTACCACCAATTATTTCTACGACGACTTCAACCGGCTGACGAGGATCAAATATCCGGAGGCTACAGCGGGTGCGAAACGACTCGAGGAAAGCTTCACCTATGAGCTGGCTGACAACGTGTCAACAAAAACTGATCAGGCAGGCTGAGTTACGACCTTCTGTTACGACAATGCTGATCGTCTGGGGAGTAAGATTGATCCGGCATAGAAGACGACTGCTTACGAATTCAATGGAACCGCGCGAAGAACAGCCCGGATTACTGCATTCCCAAGCAAGCTAATAAGTTGCTGCTTCTCAGACCCGGATACCCTGAAGATGGAGTCCCGCCCTCAAATGGGCGTGCCAGCGGGAGGGACGCTCCGGCACTGGCACGCCTCAACTTGCAACCGGGTATCGGACGATCCCGATTGAAGTGGCCAGTCAATATCAAATCGACTCGCCAACCGTAAAGATAAAAACATCACTTGAGAAAAACTTGAGCACTTCGTTGCAACCCAGCTTACCGCTAGATCAATATAATTCGCGTTACCCACGAACATTCCAGAGCCGTTCTACAACGGCGCGAGGAAGTACAAGCCCCCAGATTTGAAAGCGAAGTGTGACCACCATTCTGCTGGCGGACGACTGACGGAGTGGTGTTCTTCTATTCGCTTGAACTATAAACGGCAAGGGGATCGAACCTTGGGAGGGACGAAAATGAAAAGAACGGTACTAGCACTAGGGCTCATGGTAGCCCTTATGAGCATGGGACTTATGATTCCATCACGAACCTATGCAGCAACTCCAACTCCGGCATCAGCAATCGTGCAGGGGCTGCAAATCCCGATAAACTTCACTAGCGCAAACGGCGGATTCATAGGCGTGTTTAGTTTGACCCGCTTTGTAATCCGGAATGGCCAAGTGGCCGCAGCAGGAACCCTGACAGGAACCGTTACTAACGCTGCCGGTCAAACTGTGGGAGCAATAGCTCAAACCATCACACTATCGCTCATCAACATCAACGCAACCTGCGATATCCTGCATTTAGAATTGGGTCCGATTGATCTTAATTTGCTGGGATTAGTCGTACATGTCGACAAGATTGTTATTGATATTGACGCGCAATCTGGGCCGGGTAACCTACTTGGCAATCTTCTGTGTGCAATTGCGAATCTGTTGAACACCAATGGGCCACTGTCCACATTGGTCAATTTGTTGAATCAGATACTTAGCTTGTTGTGATCTTCCGGGTTAACAACAGCTTTTTATTAGAGGGGGCTTTTTGCCCCCTTTTTTTTATATCGGAATGAATCTCTCAGACCTAGGCACTCCAATCAACACCAGAATTGTCCAGCAGTTGTTAGGTATCGGGAATTCGTTTTATCATCTGCAGCGTTCTGTTCGATCAGGAGATCTGATTCCGTGAGAGTAATTGCCCCTTCCCTCTTAGCAACTATCCTCTTTATCAGCGGTATCTTCACCACTATGGGTCAGGAGTCGCGGAAGAACGACAAGCCTGCTTCACAAACTTCCGAGGTTCGTTCTTCAGACTCAACCACAGCGGCTTCCAGCGAAGAAAAAGAAAAGCCTTCGACTGTTATTTATATTGTCGGTGGCGGAAAACTGCAGGTTGACGAATTGAGAGAGACCAGCGAAGGCATCTGGTACAAGCGGGGCAATGTCACCACATTACTTGACCGAAAAAAGGTGGTGCGGATTGAACGGCCTTCAACACGCGAAAATGAATCCCCAAGCGCACCGCAATCCTCGCGTACATGGACCATTGCGGACTCAGCTAAGGTCAATACCTTCTTCTTTACAAGATTTGGGCGTCCCCTGCCCACCACGGCCTTCGGCCAATCGGACCTGCACGATCGTTGGGGCCTCGATCATCGACAAGGCATTGATGTTGGACTCCACCCAGACAGTCCAGAGGGTATGGCTCTCACACAATTCTTACGGTCTGAAAACATTCCGTTTCTTGTATTCCGAACTGCAATTCCAGGCGTGGCTACCGGCCCTCACATCCATATTGGAAATGCATCACACCGAATTCCACCTCGTTAAGGGAAGCCCTATCAGGCGATGTAAGCAAGTTTCACTCAATCATGTGGCAAAACAGTCAGTACCGAAACGCGGTAGCGTCGGGTCCGTTTTGATCGTGACCTGCTAAACAACTTCTTTCAGAAATCGGTCAACCAAATGTCCGATACGCTTCAGAGCCTCTTGCAAAAATCGAGACAATTCCACGCCCTTGCGGCGTGGTGTTTCACGTTTGCAACTAGAAAGAGCCGTGAACCGATTTTTAAGATGCCACGCGCTTGCCGCGTGGAGTCTCACGGTTGAGACTGGTAATGAGCAGATTCTCGGTAAAACATAAACCTCCACGCGCAAGCGCGTGGCATCCCTTAGCTCGTCATGTCCACTTGTGTAGCGACAAACGTGAGCACCACGCCGCAAGGGCGTGGCATTGTCTCGATTTTTGCAGGAGGCTCTTTAGCTTGTCGTTGTGATGCGTTAGATTCAACTTCTCTCAGGAATCCCTAATTCTCACCGCGGCGCGTTTCCTGAAAGAAGTCACATGTAACGCATCACAACGACAAGCTAAAGCGTATCGGACATTTGGTTGACCGATTTCTGAAAGAAGTTGTTTAGCAGGTCACGATCAAAACGGACCCGACGCTACCGCGTTTCGGTACTGACTGTTTTGCCACATGATTGAGTGTTGCTCCACCACTGTATAAGGTCTAGCTAATCCATCGAGCCAGTCAGTCGTATTAGCCCGCTACTGTCCCGCACAAGAACATCAGAACCGAGCAGCACCGGCATTGCCCACGTTGAAGTCTTCGCAACTTCATAACGTTGGTCGACAACGAAGTTCGGTGTAGCTCGCTTTACTACTATCAACTCGGCCCCGTTTGTTAGATACACAACGTGCGTAGGCGTCAGCAGCACTGATGCATGCTCGCCCTGCCTACCTTCAGTCGACCATTTCACAATGCCAGTCGCGGCATCCACTGCCACGAATTGACCTTTCCGCTTTGATGAGTGGCCATAAAGCAAACCGTCACCAAGAACTGGGGAGCTGAGATACATCGCGACTTCACCGTTTTTCCAAATCTCCGCTACTTGCCACTTTCCGCCCGTCTGCTGAAGCTTGTAAGCGTGAGTGCCTTGACGGGTGCCCGAGACAATGAGCTCAGATCCGGTCCAAATCGGAGTCACGATGTTCTCGTGCCATTCGTCTGGAAATGGCACCGACCAGAGTTCCTTACCAGTCTTTGCTTCAAGACCAACGATCGACTCCTGAGTGAGGGTTACAAGTTGGGAGCCACCACCAGTGTTGATTAGAACTGGTGAAGCGTAACCAGGACCGGGACCAGTCCATTCCCAGACGGTTGCTCCTGTCGTTGGCTCCAGGCTCAGAATCTTGCCACCGTGAATATCACTGCCAACCTGCACAACTACGCGACCGTCAACGACGATCGGTGAAGCAGCGGTTCCACAGAAGAGCTTTGACAGGTCGATGCCGGACGAAAAGTCGCGCTTCCACAATTGCCGTCCGGTTGCGGTGTCCCACGCGAAGAGGATCCCTGTGGCGCCGAGAGTAAAAAGCCGGTTGCCAACTACGAGCGGTGTCGCGTTTGGTCCCTTCGCCATCTCGACCGCATACTGATTCTTTTGATAAGGAGCCGGATACTTCTGCTGCCAAACCACCTTACCGTCTTTGAGATTGATGCTGGTGACAATCTCTTCAGGATCACGCCGCGAATGGACAAACACTCGGTCACCTGAAATCACAGGTGATGAATAACCTTCTCCAACCTCAACTCGCCACGTCTCGCGGAATGCCTTGGGCCAGGCGACGGGACTGTTCTTCGCCGACACCGATCCGTCGCGCGCTGGTCCACGCCACTGATTCCAATCCTGTGCGGAAGTTGTTTGGATGAAGAGTAGGAGAACGGGAATGACTAGAGATCGTCTCATAACTAATAAGCCTGGTTGTTCGGAAGGACGGGTCGCAGGGAGCTAGCTGTTTATATGACAAACCATCGTCGATAACAAATAGGAATCCGCGGGTTTCATGTGTAACGAGGCACGTATCCTAAGGAACATTCAACTAAAGAACGGGAGCGAAGCGACCGATTTCAACTGGCGACATCCAGTCCATTGAGTACCGTTCGCGGTAGCGAATGGCCAAATGTGACGATGAGTGTTGACCATTCGCTACCGCGAACGGTACTGAATACGGAGCGCTCGTGTAAACATCGGTCGCTTCGCTCCCGTTCTTTAGTTGAATGGCGCTCGAACTTGTGAATCGACGTGTGGCTTGGATTAGTCGCCAAGCGTCAGAACGAAGTCGGAGGTGCAGTCCTCATATCTTCGCCCAGCCTCTTCCGCCAATCCCTAGCCGTTGACTCGCGACCGTTCAATGTGAATTACCCCTGTCATTCTGATATGTACGTTGACTCGAACTGCTGATTAATAGACCCAACAGGCCCCAAATATGCCCAAAAATCCCACATTTTCCGCCCAAATAACTGGCACACCGCTCGCTCTAGGTATTGCGCGCTCGAATTGTGAGCCTCGATCTTTCTAGATCACTACCGTCACCGAAAAGGCCTTCTCCAACGCGAAAGCAGGAGCGGGCACGCGCTTACCAGCCTAAGTCCCGACCGATAAGGCAGTGGGAGCTCCCGAAGGACGAAGCACGACCACTGACCTGCCGTTGTGCGCGCCTACCTGGTTGACGGCAGTGATTTTTTGTTGCTCGAAACGAGACATCTCATGCGACGCCCCCCGATCCTAAAACGCGTAACGACACTCGCCGTACTCCTCTCACTGTGTGCAGCGTTATCCATTACCGACCCGACACGAGCGGCTGCCCCGCCTGCGACTCTTTTTAGCAACAAGATCTCGCCTGACCTTCGGCAGGTTATGCAAACGAATGGGAATGCAAAGGTGAGGGTTATCGTTCAAGAAACGCCCGGCTCGAGTGGATTGGTGGGAAGCCTCCTGCAAACAGTAGGCGGAATACTGGTGGGACTGCTCTCGAATCTTAACATTCGTATCGCTGATATTCAGGCGAACTCGGCGGACATACTCGCCTCCGATCCATCTGTCTCTTACATCTCGCTCGATGCCGAAGTCAAAACATCAGGTCACATCGTAACCACAACGGGTGCCCAACAAGTTAGAACGCAAAAGACCGGTCTTTTCACAAGCGACACGCTTGATGGTTCAGACGTGACCATCGCTGTGCTGGATTCAGGTATTGATGCCACCCATAAATCCTTTTCAAGCCGCGCGGGGAAGATCGTGTTTAGCAAAGACTTCACGGGTGAGAATCGCATCGACGACCCTTACGGGCACGGTACTCACGTTGCCGCAATTGCTGCCGGTGAAGGCTCCCCAACACAAGGTGCTTATGAAGGCATAGCGCCAGGCGCCAAGCTCGTGAATCTTCGCGTCCTTGATTCACACGGTAGCGGAAAAGTCTCCGGCGTTTTGACTGCATTGGATTGGCTGATGGCGAACAAGAGTAACTACAACGTCAAGGTTGTGAACATGAGTCTCGGCACACCAGCGATCAGCTCTTATGAAGACGATCCAATTTGCAACTCAGTCAAAAAGCTGGTGAACGCAGGAGTAGTGGTAGTGGTTGCCGCTGGAAACAACGGCAAGAATGCCGCGGGTGCAAAGGTCTACGGTGCGATTCACTGTCCCGGCAATTCACCGGCAGCGATCACCGTCGGCGCGAGCAACACCTACGGCACTGATCCGCGGTCTGACGATTCAGTTGCTACCTACAGTTCGCGTGGACCGACCCGCAGTTTTTCAGTCGATGGTTACGGATTAAAGCACTACGACAATTTAATCAAGCCAGACCTCGTGGCGCCCGGCAACAAGATCATCGCTGCGGAAGCTGCGAACAACAATCTAATAAAGGAGTATCCATCACTCGAAACCAATAAATACACAACAACCAACATGAGGCTCATGTACCTCAGCGGAACGTCGATGGCGACACCGATGGTCGCCGGTGCGGCAGCGATTGTTCTGGAAGCCAATCCAAAGCTAACACCGAACCTGGTGAAAATGATCCTCATGTACACCGCGCAACCACTTGCGGGCTTCAACACGTTAGAGCAAGGTGCGGGACAGTTGAACATCGCCGGTGGTGTCGGACTCGCGAAGCTCGTTAAGACCGACATTCTCCTGGGTCTCTTAGGACCAACCTTCGGTTCATCCTTGTTAACTCAAGCCGCGCCGGCTCCACAAACGACGATCACTTCGTTCACATTTCCGTGGGCTCAGGGTTTGATCCTGAAACACACCATCGTGACCGGCAAAGACATCATTACGAAGTACCAAGTCTCCTATGGCACAGGTTACGTCCTGGGCGACGGAATTTATGAAGGCTTTACAGCGCAGAGCATTAACTCGCGGATGTGGACGTCAGGTGTAACCCTCGGGAATTACTTACTGAACAGCGACGGATCAGCCATGGGCGGCGGCTCTGTCTTTACCAGCAACGCGATTCTTCTGGGCGACGGATATGTCATGGGTGACGGTTACGTGATGGGCGACGGCTATGTGATGGGCGATGGCTATGTCATGGGTGATGGCTACGTTATGGGCGACGGCTACGTCATGGGTGATGCTTGCGCATTCGGTGACGCTTCAGCCGGAATGAAATAGCGCGCAGAAAGGGCGGCAGCGCATCTCTGCTTCGTGCGGATGAAACTAAATCGAAACAACTTGACTGGCATTTATATGTGGCTCGTGATCGCCGCCGGCATCGCGACCTGTTTATATGCTGCCCTGGAGTTTCCCTTCCATATCGTTGACCGGTATTTCCTCCTGCTTGTCGTGTCAACGATTCTGATCGGTTCACGCGTTGCTATCCGCATTCACAAGCTCAATACGAACATCACTGTCGAAGATACCTTCGTCTTCATAGCTCTTCTGTTATATGGCGGGCCAACCGCAATACTGCTCGGGGCTGTAACTGGGATTTGTTCGGCTTTACGGATCAGTGGACGATTTCGCACCGTAGCATTCGCCAGCGCGTCAATTGCTGTCGCCCTTGGCATCACGTCGATCACCCTCCACTTTAGTTTCGGCAGTACCACAAACCTATTTCGCCAGAGTGGCTCGACGGCGATGATCGCCCTCTGCGTGATGGGGATGGTCCAGTACCTGGCACACACGGCAATTGGCGCGGCTGCCAGCGCCTTGAAATACAACGAATCCATCTGGCAGATGTGGACCAGGAACTTCCTGTGGATCTCGATCAGCTATTTCGCTGGCGCCGCAGGAGCAGGTCTAATTGTCGGTAGTGTTGGCACCGCCCGGTTCTGGGCCCTGCTGGTCGCATTGCCGGTCATAGTAATTGTTTATTTTAGCTACGACCGTTACATGCACGAGGTGAAAGCGTCGGCCCGAGTTGCCGAAGAGGCTGAACGCGCAAGAGCCGAAAGTGAACACGAGCGTGCTGAGCAGGCGGAAC
>DATBSH010000101.1:0-13542 GCA_036559885.1 Pyrinomonadaceae bacterium | reverse complement strand
TTTTGTCCAGAAAAACAAGGACGATCCACGAAGTCACACGAACCAACACGAACCAAAATACATCCGACTCGAGCTAGGTGTGACTTTTGAGGCAAAGCCTTAGTTACCAGGAAACCTAATCACTTCAAGCTCAACCGGCATCTCGTTTTGCCGTTTTTCAGTTGGCGTCACGGGCGAAGTGGGTTTCCAACCCCATCCTTTGCCTTGTACTTCGAATGCCGGGAGAGCATAAGGAAGCCCTTCTGAGCCTAGCGGAGAGTTCGCGTCGGCAATATGAAAATGGAGATGTGGCTCGGTGGAGTTCCCAGAGTTCCCGACTAAGCCAATGACTTGACCGCGGCGGACTTTATCGCCGGTCTTAACACGCAAACTTCCCGGCTGGAGATGCGCATAAAACGCGAAATGTCCATTACCTAGATCCAGAATGATGTGATTACCGCCAACCGTTTCCAACGTTATCGGAACAGCTCGCGAAGTCGCACCCGGAATGTTTTCCGGGATCCCATCTTTGGTTGCCACTACCACACCGTCTGCAACTGCCAGGGCTTCGGCGCCGTAGCAACGATAATTCTTATTGTCTTTCTGATCTCCGGTGAAGCTACGACCATCCGGGTTCAACTGCACGAAATCAATTGCGAATCTTTGTGCGATGTGAGCACCGCCGCTCACAGGAACTAAGGCTCGTCGATGCGCAGACGTGTTTGATGGACCATTCCCGGCCAACCACTCACTGCCTCGTAAGGGTGGGCTAATCACAATCGGACTATTGGTAACGCTCGCTTGCGGAGACATAACCGAAAGCTCTTCGGGATAATCACCAACCTTGAAGCTCAGCCGATGTTGAATAGATTTCGGAGCTTGAGCCGGAGTGTCGAATGTTAGCCAAACATGCGTAACGAGACGAAGGCCTGGACCAATCTTCAATTTCTCTTCAGTGGTACTCGCCACAACGCCCGGTCGAACGACTCGAGAGCCAAGGTCCTCGCCGCTGTAGGAGGCAAGTGGCTTTTGACCCGCGGATGACATTACTTCAAGTCGAGTAAAAACCGACGGACTGCGGCTAAAGTTAGTTATGTGCAATTCATAAACCAAGTGTGTCTTGCCGCCACCTCTGAAGATCACTGGCGACGTTGGGATTACGACATCGATTGGAACATCGATGGGTCTTTGAGGTTTCGGCGATGTCTGGGGAGACGCTGCGGGAGTAGCCGACGAACTACGTTTGAAAGTCAAAGGAAGATTTGCGCCGCCTTGAGAGAATTGGCCGGTTAACTCTGTGCCTTCAGCATTGAGCTTACCGTCAAAAACAGCACCAACTGTTTTCAACTCGAGGCGAACTGAACTTTCTTTGACTGTAATGACGTCAATCGGAATGGTCGATCCTTGATCGAGACTATCCAATCGACCTGAATACGTTCCGTCGGGATTCCTAGAGAGCGTTAAAGCGAGCCTTAGTTTTTGACCGACGTCGAGCGTCCCTTCCCACGAACCTTCGGGACCTTGGGTGGGTCTCTGCGCAACGATTTGAAAGGCCAGCAAGAAAACTATGGGAAACAGCAATCTCCTGTTCATAGTTTTCAGAATTGGAATCGCACTCCAATCTGTCCTTCTCGGCCGGGCAGCACCTGTTTCAAAGCACCGAACGGAAGGTTCGCATTCGTTATCGTCGTTTCGACCGCTGCTGGATTTTGTCGATTGAACAAATTAAAGAATTCGAACAAGACATCAAGCTTGAATCGTTCATTGAGCGTGAATTGCTTCGCGAACCGCATATCCAGATTAACAAACATCGGAGCAGTGAAAGCGTTTCGACCGGGAGCAAGATCGAGTCCGTTAAGAGTTCCATTGCCGTCGGGATCGGGATCCACCGTGGATCCGGTCCTACTAAAGTGAAATCCACTCTGCGCACGGAAAATTCCACTGAGACTTATCTGCCGTGGTAACGAAAGCAACCCGTTGACTTGGAATGTGTGATTAACAGATAAGTCGGAAGGTCCTTTGTCGCGATCCGGCCCATAAACAAATGATCCCGCCCTCGCCACAAACGTTCCGTTAGTCGTAGTGTAAGGACCGTTTGCGTTGGTCCTGACAACGCCAGCTTCCGTGCTCGTTACAGTCGGCGCAACACCGATGAAGCTGTCAGACGGCAGAGAATTTATGCCTAATTGATTATCTGTCTCATTCGCCCACGCGTAATTCCCGCTCAGAACGAACCGGCGACTAAACCGCTTATCGAAGCTGACAACCAAGCCGTGGTATATGCCTTCGTACCATGGGCCAAAAGTAGTTATGGGACCGGCCGTGAAAGGCGGCAGGAACGTTCGTTGCCGGACGCGAGTCTGAAAGCCAATATTAGCTTGACGAATTCCGAGCAGGTTATTCATACGGCGGTAATAATAATCACCCTGGATTACCACGTCGCCAATCTCACGTTGTATACCTATACTTAAGCTGGTCGTATATGGAGTTTTGAAGGTTCCATCAATCGCGGTCGGGAAAAGCTGTGGAGGAATGGCTGGGTGAGTCAATGCTCCGAAGGGGCCCCAGAAAAAGAACCCTGGCGCTTTACCCACAGCGATGCTGGCTTGATCCGCGTATTGCTGTGGAGTCAATCCCGACAAGGATTGAATGTTTGAGATATTAATTACGGAATTCGCTGGAATGAGCGCGTGTCCAGGTGCAACCACCTGGTTAAGTCTATCAATCCCGATCTGCAAGCCAGGCGAAAAAGCACACTTAACGTTACCCGCGATAATCTGCGCGTCTGTCAAATTAGTCGAAACACACAACCCGTTAGGCGGAAACAGTGAAGCATTGATTGCCGCGGGTGCGATGGTAGGAACGCCAAAAAACCCCCGTGGGTATGAAAACGGCTGGAACGCCCGTTGATCTGCGCCACCGAACGTGGGAACGTCTCGCGCAATCCCGAGTCGGAATTGATCGTAGAATCGACCGAAGTGACCACGCACTACGGTTTTTGGTGTGGCGGCCCACGCGAAGCCGACACGCGGCGAGAGATTATCCTTAACTACGAATTCGGAGTCGTAATCCCAACGCAGACCAAAGTTCAGTGTCAGGTTGTGCCGGAACTTCCAGTCATCCTGGGCGAAAAGCGCGTGGTAGTTATTTCGCAGATGAATCTCGTTTGCTTCAGGCGTCAGGCCGGCGATAGTAGTAACTGTGAAAAAGCCTGAATTAACCGGACCAAACGCAACAAAATCATCGACGGTCGCAAAGAGCTGCATGTTTAGTATTTGCTGTTCAATGCCGTCAACTTTAGTGCGGAGGTAGTTGTAACCAAACTTCAAATTATGAGCGTCCAAAAGTTTGCTGATGTTGGCCGACGCAAACGTGTACTTCTGGTCCAGGCGTGACGGCGTCACATTATTACCGAAAGAAACTGAACCGAGATTTCCTCCAATTCCTCCGCTGGTGAAGTTACTAAACATTTGGAAGGTGGTTCCCACGCCGGCTTCGGGATGAGACGGCCTGGAGTCGGCGGGTTCGCCGCGATATCCGCCACGCAACGTCAACACCCAGGGATTCGCGCTATCTCCTACCAGAACTGTGTCAGCGAAGCCGAGCAGCAAGTGGCGCGCACTGGTGTCATTGCGTCTTGACGGTAAGCTGTTAGCCGCGGAGAGCGGTAGAAATTCGCGAATGACGCCGTTCGTATAATTGACCTCTTGCGACAGATGGTGACGACCGAGCTGCTCTTCTAACTTGAAGAACCCGCGAGTTTCAAAACTGCGAGACGGGTTGTCAAACGGTGTTTCAAAAGTTCGCAAAACCTTATCGGCTGTTGCATTGCCGGTCTTCGGGAATGTGAAATTCAACCGGCGGTTCTCGCGAATTCGCTCACCAGAGCCAAAGAAGAAAACTTTGTCTTTTATGATTGGTCCACCAAGCGCGAGACTGTAATCCCACCTTTGCAGAAACGGAGCATCAGTTTGGTTAGGATCGAGAGAGTTGGATGAATCAAACGCATTGTTGCGCCAAAAGAGTGACGCGAGACCGTGATAACCATTTCCGCCTGTCTGGGTAATTACGTTGACGATTGCTCCTGAAGCTTGACCAAATTCCGCCTTGTAACCAGCCGTTAGCACCTGGAATTCTGCGATTGTCTCCTGATTAAAAGGTGAAGCAGCTCCCCCTGAAACCGTGTTCTTATTCGGCTGCCCATCGATCAGAAAATTGTTGTTGCCTGAACGTTCACCAAGCACGGGCGTTGAGTTGTCACTGCCTACATTCGCCTGTCTGTTAACAACCACTCCAGGGACAAGTTGCAGCAAGTCAAGATAATTGCGTCCGTTCACCGGCATGTCGCGAATTTGTCGGGGAGTAACAGTTGAACCGGTCGCTGCTGACGTCGGATCAATAGGCTGCGTTTCTGCGCCAATTTGGACCTGCCCCTGAACTCCGCCTACTTCGAGTTGAATGTCTAGAGTTAAGGTCCGATTCAGCGTGAGTTCGATCGTCCCGAAATCTCGCGTGGCAAAACCTTGACCGGACACCGTCATGCTGTAGGAGCCAGCAGGGAGGGCAGTAATCCGATAGAACCCTTCCGTGTCACTGGTAGTTGTCCGCTCTGTCCCGAGCGAGGCAGATTTCATGCTGATCTGTGCGCCCGCAACTACTGCGCCCTTTGCGTCCGTGATCGTCCCTTCAATTGTGGAGGTCGTAGTCTGGGACAACAGGTTCTGTGGCGACTGGAAAACGAAAAATGCAAAAAGTAGCACTATGAATGCGTAACGAAGGGTTTGTCGCGCACCCTGCTCAATTTCCAATCGGTTGTTACATGACGTTCTGACACTTGCCTTCATGACGTCTGCTCCTTTCGGAAGTCGAAATACTTCGACTCGGGCTCTTCAGTTGCTCATGATGGTTGTAAAAACAGAGCGGATGTAGATATAGAACTGAACAGCGTGTCTGTTTACAGCAGGTGCTGCAAAATGTCAATACTGCCACAGATGCTGCAAAACCTTCTTGCTACTGAAATCCCGATTTGTTATCTTCGCCGCCCATGCAACACCTGCTGGACGCTTCAATCAGACCCTTCGAAACGAAATCGGTTCCGCTGGCAATCGAAAAAGTGGAGCTACGAACTCTTCGTCTACCTCTGAATGAACCGTTCGAAACCAGCTTCGGAAGCATCGACTCGCGTTTGATATTTCTGGTGAGTGTTACGGCAGGAGAACAAACCGGATGGGGCGAAGTGGTCGCTTCAGAGGAGCCGCATTACAGCTACGAGACGGTCGGCACGGCGTCGCTCGTTATCCGGGAGTATCTGGCACCAGCGATGTTGTCGCGACCTGTCGCAGACTTGCGTGACCTTGCCACTCGCTTTACTTCATTTCGCGGCCACAACATGGCAAAGGCAGGCTTAGAACTCGCTTATTTAGATCTACTCGGGCGGGTCATTCGTAAGTCTTTGTCAGACCTGATCGGAGGCACACGCTCTAGTATTCCGGTCGGCGTGAGCCTGGGAATCCAACCATCGTTTCCCCAACTACTCGCTCGCATCAACGAATACCTCGGTCTTGGGTATCAGCGAATCAAGTTGAAGATCAAACCGGGTTGGGACGTTGACATTGTGCGACAGGTCAGACAATCACACCCCTATATTCTCCTTTCAGTCGATGCAAACAGCGCTTACAGGCTGCCCGACGCGAATCATTTGAAGCAGCTGGATGAATACCGGCTACTTATGATCGAGCAGCCGCTCGACCATGACGATTTGATCGATCACGCTAAGTTGCAAGCGCAAATGAAAACGCCCATTTGCCTCGACGAGAGCATCACCGGGATTAAGCGGGCCGAGCACGCGCTCGATCTGAAAAGCTGTCAAATTATCAATATTAAGATTGGAAGAGTTGGTGGATACTCACAAGCTTTGGCTATCCACGACCTGTGTCATGCGCGGAAGATTCCGGTCTGGTGCGGCGGCATGCTCGAGTCAGGGATCGGTCGAGCACATAACATTGCACTCGCGAGTCTGCCCGGCTTCGTTCTGCCTGGAGATATCTCGGCAAGCTCGCGTTACTTTGCGCGCGATGTGATCAAACCCGAAGTGTTCGTTTCAAAAGGCGGCACGGTAGAGGTACCACGCGGGCCGGGCATAGGATTCGAGGTTGATCTGGATTACATTAGCTCCAGGACACAAACGATCAAGCGGATCGAGCGCACCCGCGCCAGTTAGCCATCGGAGTTGAGGGGAGCCTGGTTGCAGAAAAAGCCACGCAAATCGAGAACTGACGGAATAAAGGCTAATGGCAATAATCTGCCAAGTTCAATTGAGGATCGCTTTGCCCGTTCTCGTTCTAAGCTGAACCCACGGCGCCAGCAACTGGTGCGCGCCATCCTCGCGTCCGCGGATGAGACTTGTTTTCTTTCTTCAAGAGAATTAGCTAAACGCTACAAAGTAGATGCGACGACGATTCTGCGGGCCACCCAGGTGTTGGGTTACAACAGCTTCGCTGAGTTCTCTGCTGAGCTTCGGCAGCATTTCGTTGTACGAATCACCCCGTACGCTGCGCTCAAAGCTGCCACACGAGAAAAGAGAAGTGTTACCGATCACATCGATGACGCGCTAGACAAGGCTATTGCCAATTTGAACCTGCTGAACTCCGATCTGGACCGTCAGGGGCTGGTGGAGTTGGCGAAGCTAATCAAGCGGGCGCGACGAATCCTCGTTGTTGGTTTGGACTTTGCGGCGTCGCTGTCTTATTACCTGGCATATGGGCTTTTGGCCCTCGGATTTGATGCCGAAGCGCCAAGAGGCAGTTCCGGTAACCTGCAATACAAAGTCGAGGTGCTGACGAAGAGGGATCTGTTAATTGCGATCAGCTTCGGTCAATGTCTAAAGGATACCGTTGAAGCCTCACTTCTCGCGAAGAAACAGGGCGTGCCGACTTTTGGAATTACTGACAGCATCACCTCACCGATCGCTCGTTTCTGTGACGCACATATTTTAGCTCCGGTGGTTAGTCCCTCTTTTTTGAATTCCTATGTTGCACCCATGGCTGTGATAAGTGCGATCCACGTCGCTTGCGCTCACATCGATCCAAAGCGATCACTCACACGACTTCGACCAACCGACAAGGAGTACGCGTCAGGAACGCGCTGGTACCGCGAGCCAAAGAACTCTAACGGTTCCGGACCGCGATGGTAGAGAGACTCTGTCTAATAAATCGTGAAGACAAACTGCTGTGATGCAGACGCCTTAGCGGTTCGATCTGTGATCGTCACCTCAAGAACGTACTGCCCGGGAGATAATGAGGACAAGGGGAATTCGCCCGCATAAGTAATGTTGTCGAGATTCGGAGCCTTGTCTGTTTTGACACTCACTTCGGGCGGTGTGATAACCGGCTGGCCACCTTTTAATACCTTAATCTGTGCCGCCAGATCCGGCGCTCCGGCACTATGCGCGGCGTTATAAATGTAGGAGGTGAAGCGCATTTTTGAACTACGCGCAAACCGCCGGCTCGCCTGGACACCCACCTGTGCGTTTGCCGTCGCGTCTGTAATCTCGCCGACGTATAAACTGCTTACCGAAAAAGCTCCCGGTTTAAGATTGGGGATTTCGATCCAGTCCATCGCGCCGCTCAAACGAGTGCTCCCACGCTCTTTCGCGATTGTCCGCACCTGATAAATTCCAGGCGGCAGGTCCGCATGATAATTGAAGATTGCGTAACTCGCTGGTCCTTTGCCACGCGTGTGCGGCACTTCGAGTCTTTGTCTGAAACTACCCACTGCTTTGCCCCGGCTATCAAATACAGCGCCTAACACAAGAGTATCAATTCTGCCCGTCACTCTCGCTGGCTGATCGTCAAACTGCTCTGAACTCAATTGGACCGCTGCCGTTAGCTCCATAGCAGCTCCCGATGTTTTTTTGAAACCAAGCACGAGCGCTGTTTGCAGATCCTCTTTGTTCTCCGCGATGACATTTAAATGTTCGTCACCTGACAATTGATCCGTATCGGTTTCCGGTTTGGCCTTCTTTACCTCAGATGTCGTCTCGAGGCTGCGCAGAGGCATGCCGAGATATCCACGTCGCACTTGCACTTTCAAATCGGGCCGGCCTGCAACTGTGACTTTGACGTTCGCCCCATTCGGCCGTCGCTCTGACTCGGTATTTGGTCGCCAAGCCAACAGATAATAACGGGAGGTTTCATCTAGAGCGCGCGCAATTCCATCTATGAGTGAGTTTGAATTAAGAAAGGCGCGGCCACCTGTATCCGCAGCCAAAGCATGCAACGGTTCCTGACTGAAGCTCAGTTCGTTACTCAAGCGGCTCTGCATCACACCCGATGGGTCAAAACCTCCGCCGTTACCTGCATCAAGCGCGGAGCTGTTAGTAAGCCCGCGTGCATCCAGCGAGTAAATGACGGCGCCACCGCTTGCGGCAGCATCAGTCGCATTACCCATCATCATAGTGAAATTAGAGCCTTTAAAATTGGGAATGAAACCGTCAGAAATGAAGAACACGAGCTTGCGTCCCGGTATCTTTGCCGTTGTGCGCATCAGATTAATTAGCGACTGTAGCGCAATCCTTGTTGCAGCATCTGAGCCCCGTACAATTGCGACAGACCGTTGCGTCACCAGGGCTGCTGCAATCGGGCGTTGCAGTTCAGTGTAGCTATTCGCTCGCATCGTGGCTTCGACGTACCAATCGTACAGTTGCTGATCCCTTTGCTCTGAAATAAGTAGAGCCGCATACGTCCCCATCTCCGGACGGTCGTGGTCGTTCGCCATCCCTGGCACGAAGTTCAGACGGCCAAGGGCAGCCCGCAAAACTGCGCGGTTGTTCGTGAACTGTTGAAGAAATCCGATCTGACCACTGGCCGACGTGATAGCCACCTGATCATTCGGCCCCATGAATTGTTCAAAAAAGCGATTGATCGTTTTATGAGTGGTTGCGAGGCTCGCAGGCGCGAGATAAATGTCGTTCACAAAAAACAAAATAGTGCGACCGTGTTCGCCATCGGAGAAAGCGGCATTAGCAGAATTTGGCTGGGTCGACTTCGAGCCCCGCGCTTTTCTCAGAGCAGCCAATTCTCTGCTCCCTCCCGCGACGACGTGGTCGAAAAATGAAATTGGCTGAGGTTTACCATCCACCAATAACTGAAAGTCTTCTGGCTTCAGTCCATCGACGAAACGTCCGTCCTTATCAAAGACCATCACGTCGGTCTGCACCAGTTCGACGTTGACGCGCACAACGTCTTCCTGCTCGGCTGGTTTTTGAGTAGGCTTCTTTTCCTGTGCAATCGCTGCTAACGCGGGGAGAGTAAGCAAGGCAGCGAAAATCAGCGGTGGGACCTTTCGCATTGCGACATAACTCATACAACTAACAGAGCGAAAATGTCTAGTGAAATAATACTTGGAGGTGGCGGCATTCTTCTCCGACCTATATATTGTGAACGAGCTCAGCAAACAAGGTCGGCGCCAATCCATTAACGAAAGGTCACTTCATTGCCTGCTTCCATAGAACTTGAAAGACGTCTGCGTTGGGCAGACGCTGACGCGGCGGGGCGTCTGCACTTTCCACGTATTTTCGAGCTTGTCGAAGAGGCAGAAAGTGAACTCGTTCGCAGGATCGGGTGGCCAATGAATCGCAGCCTGGGTTACGATTTTCCTCGGGTAAATGTCGAGTGTCGCTTCCTGCGTGTGCTCGAACTCGATGCTCCCTTCAAACTTCGTCTAACTGCCGGGAAACTTGGACGCACTTCTATCCGTTATGACTACCAGGTTTTTGACTCCATCGGTGAATTGGCAATCGAAGGAACCATGACGCTGGTGGTTCTCCAAAACGGTAAGCCAACAGAAATTCCGGCAAGCCTTCGCGACGCATTGGAAAAGGACGCAACCTATAAAGCAGACTAAGCCTTCAAAAACGAATGTCTACAGCCCCTCTAACGCTGCAAACCAAAACCGAAACTGCGAAACAGGACCTCGACGCCTGGGTGCGCGAAGTTGTCGATTGGCATTTTGATCCGAAGACAGGTTGTCCGTTCTGGCTGAATTATGCGGAGAAACTCGGTTGGGATCCACGAAAAGAAATCCAGACGTACGACGATCTTGAACGTTTCGGTCCCTTTCAAGATGAATGGCTACGTGGTGGACCAGTCCGACGATGGGTGCCGAAGGGGTTAGCTGACCGACCGGTTTACACCTTCGAGACTGGTGGAAGCACAGGAGTGCCTAAGTCTCGGATCAATATCGAAGACTTCCGCCTCGATTATGAAGCATTCAGCGAGACGTTGCCGGATGAGTTCTTTCCAAAAGGTTCCGACTGGCTATCCGTCGGTCCGACCGGTCCTCGTCGCTTACGACTCGCGGTCGAACATCTGGCGCAATACCGAGGCGGTATCTGCTTCATGATTGATCTGGATCCACGTTGGGTCATCAAGCTGCTGAAAATGGGCCAACCAAAGATGGCTGAACAGTACAAGCAGCATGTCGTCGAGCAAGCGCTTACACTTCTTCGTGCGCACGAAAACATCCATTGCTTGTTCACGACTCCTAAACTGCTTGAGGCGCTTTGTGAAAAGATCTCATTAAAGAAAGCTGGAATCACTGGCGTGTTTTGTGGCGGGACAGAAATGACACCGCAGTTTCATCGCTTTGCAGTTGAGGAGCTTCTCGAAGGAGCGTACTTCGCACCGACATACGGCAATACTTTGATGGGTCTGGCAGTCCATAAACCTCGCGAGGAGAAAGACAACTTCGCAGTTATCTATTATCCACCGAGTCCCCGAGCTATGATCGAAATCGTCGATCCGGCTCATCCGAATCGGGTGGTTGAATATGGTGAAACGGGTCGCGTCCGCTTAACGACATTGACAAAGGAGTTCTTCATGCCGCGTTTCCTCGAGAGGGACGAAGCGGAAAGAGAACCACCGTGCGAGCAATATCCCTGGGATGGAGTTCGCAACGTCCGGCCATTTTCAAAGTTGCAAACGAGTGTTGTAGAAGGCGTTTACTAAGCAGATCCACCGATTTCCACAGATTACACAGATTATGATTTGGGTTTTAGATACTTTCGAGTTGGGTCACAGCTGGATCGCGTCGACTTTCGGGCGCAGGTTAACCCGTACTCGATGGAGAGTGTTCATGAAACAAGAAAACCGACTTCCGACATTCACAAATCAAAATCTGTGTAATCTGTAGAAATCGGTGGATCTGCTTTGACTTTTGGCAATCGGCAATCGGCAATCGACAATTATTATGATCCACGTTCCCATTCTTCGTCACGGTGAGCCCTACAAGAGTCTCGACGTCGCGGTATCACGACACTATCGGACGCGTGAGCCGTTCGTTGAAGTCAGTCAAGCTAATGCAGGCGTGATTCGACGCGATCTTCGAGATCAAAAATCGGCTCGAGAAAGACTGGCCGTACTTTCTACAGACGAACTACTTCAGATCTCCCGTCGCGCTGCAGATAACTTCTTAAACGCTTCGCTCCCGCTCGGCGACGAAACTCAATCACCTGACGACTACGTTCGTCACGTTTCTGCGACAACCGGACTGCCGCACGTAATGGCGCGCCGTAACATGTCGAAGATTCATGGCGTACTATCGCAAGCGGACCAGGTTATCAACGGGCTCACAAGAAATATCGATTGGGAGATTCTCGATCGCGGTTTTGGCCAGGTTAATGGCAAGGCTTTGAGTTTCTATCCGCGGACGGAGTCGCTTGGGGTAGTGTTACCCAGCAACTCGCCGGGAGTGCATACATTGTGGCTACCTGCAATTCCTTTGAAGATCCCACTCGTGCTAAAGCCGGGAAGCGCAGAGCCGTGGACTCCCTACCGCATCCTTCAGGCATTCATTTCTGCCGGGGCGCCACCGGAAGTTTTTTCTTATTATCCGACAGATCATGCAGGAGCCGGCGAGATTCTTAGTCGCTGCCAAAGAGGCATGATTTTTGGCGACGCAAGTTCGACAGGCGTTTGGGCCAATGATCCGCGGATTGAGGTTCACGGTCCCGGCTATAGCAAGATAGTCATCGGTTCGGACCGTGCGGATGATTGGGAAATGTTCCTCGACGTCATGGTTAGCTCCATCGTCGAAAACTGCGGGCGATCTTGCATTAATGCATCGGGGATTTGGGTCACGAAGCATGCCGAGAAAATAAGTGAGGCGATCGCAGAGCAGCTAGCAGCGATTCAACCTCGTGCTGAAGACGATCCAGAGGCACAACTCGCCCCGTTTGCTGATCCGAATGTAGCCACGCGCATTTCTCAGTTGATTGATCAGGGACTGAGCGAACCAGGAGCTCGCGATGTCACCGCTGCATACCGAAAGGGTGCTCGATTGGTCGAACGTGATGGCTGTAAATACCTCTTGCCAACCGTGGTTCTTTGCGACAGTGCAGCACACGGGTTGGCAAATCGAGAATACATGTTCCCGTTTGCAACAGTTGTGAACGCGAGGCCAGACGAGATTCCTGACGCGCTCGGACCGAGTTTAGTGGTGACCGCAATCACCGACGATCCCGAGTTGATTCACAAACTGATCACCTCGCCAAAAGTCGATCGTTTGAACATCGGTGTAATACCGACAAATCACATTAGTTGGGACCAACCGCACGAGGGTAATTTGTTTGAACATCTCTACGCGCGACGGGCTTTTCAACGTGCCGTTGGGTCATGAAGATTCTCTATCTGACAGGTGGGGCCGGGCAGATGTATTGCGGTAGTTGTCTGCGCGATAACGCCCTGGCTACTGAGCTCAAATCTCGCGGACACGACATAACTCTTCTCCCCGTTTACACGCCCACACGCACAGACGAAGAGAATGTTAGCGCTGATAAAGTTTTCTTTGGCGGCGTTAGTGTATACCTGGAACAGCACGTACCACTCTTCCGAATATTGCCGAATTGGTTCGACCGATTGTGGGACTCGAAAGCGATCTTACAACTGGCGACGCGCCATTCAATCTCAACGAGTCCTAAGACGTTGGGAGAGATGACGGTTTCAATGCTGAAAGGTGAAGCTGGCTTTCAGCATAAAGAAATCACGAAATTACTCAACTGGTTGAAGTCTGACGATAGACCAGATGTAGTCAGTATCCCTTACACACTTCTACTCGGCCTCGCAAAACCCATCAAAGAGACGTTGGGAAAGCCTGTCTGCTGCACTCTTCAAGGCGAAGATCTTTTTCTCGAAGGTTTGCAAGAGCCGTATCGTTCAGAGTCGAAGGAACTGATTCGATCACACCTTGAGTACGTCGACGCCTTCATCTCTGTCAGTGAATACTACGCTGAGTTCATGCCGGGATATTTGGGAATCCCGCGTAACAAGATTCGTTTGGTGCCCCTGGGAATCAACCTGCAAGGATTTGAAAGGAAGAGCCGTCCAGCATCGCGACCGTTTACGATCGGTTTTTTCGCGAGAGTCGCGCCGGAAAAAGGATTGCACGTTCTCGCAAAGGCCTATATCCGGCTTCGCGCCAAAGAGACATTAACAAATGCGCGACTGCAGGCCGCGGGGTATTTGGCTCCCGAGCATCGCAAGTACCTGGATGATATTGTTCGCGACC
>DATBSH010000100.1:0-23296 GCA_036559885.1 Pyrinomonadaceae bacterium | reverse complement strand
TGGATAGTTTTACCGCCACTTAGGCGCCAGGAGTCGTCGCCGGCCGTCATCCACAGTCGGTGCTTCTGGTTCGTCTAGCTCTGTCCGATCCCATAGCTTACACGTAACCGGCCGGTGCGCCTGGTCCAACGCCTCACAATAATTCGTGTACGTACAACGGCGGACTTCGTCACCGCGACCTAATTTCACTTTCACGAACCAATCAGGATCAGCTAACGCCTGTCTCGCCATGCCAACGATGTCGGCATCACCGCGTCTTAAGATCTCTTCACCTTGAGTGAACGTTGTAATTCCACCAGTAGCAACAATCGGAGTGGAAAAACCGGCGCTGTTTACCGCTCGCTTGATTGCGCCGACCAGGGGAACCGCCCGACCGAACGGTCCAACTTCATCAGACAACACCGTCGGCATACATTCATAACCACTCTGACCCGTGTAAGGATAGACAGCCTGTCCCACCTTCGGTTGCTGCGCATCTTCGAATTTGCCGCCTTTCGAAAGCGATAGAAAATCCAAACCAGCACGTGCAAACTCAACAGCAAAATACTTCGCATCCTCAAGGCGATTGCCGCCGGCGATTACTTCATCAGACAGGAACCTGACACCAACCACGTAATCATTGCCAACACGCTCACGCACAGCTCTGTAAACTTCGAGCGGCAATCGCACCCGGTTCTCTCTTGGCCCACCGTATCCATCATTTCGATCGTTCAACGCGCTTAGAAATCCGGCCATGGTATACGCGTGCGCGTAGTGCAATTCGACTCCGTCGAAGCCTGCTTCCCGAGCACGAGCAGCGGCCGAAGCGAAGATTGCCGGTAACTCGTAAGGAAGATTGCGAATGTGCTCCAGGTGCATATCCGTAACCCGCTCTCGATATCCGAACCGTAGCGCCTCCAGTTGCTGGGGTGTCAGAATATTTTCGAGAACATCCTCTGCCGCCGTTTTCAAGAACGCGCGGATAGCCGAATCTGAAGTTTCAAGCCATGTGTCGTTTCCCGCGAGCTCGGCCATCGCTTTTCGAAGTCGATCGTCCACCTTCAGAAATCGATCGAAGTATTTGTCCTTTTCTGGTCGTCGCTTGACTGCTAGAAAGTCGATGATCTGGATAAACAGTAGCGTCTCGCCCCCACTCGCTTCTCTGACGATATCTACCAGTTTCCGCAAACCTGGAATGAACCGGTCGTCACCAATTCGCAGCAAAGGGCCGCTGGGAATATCACGTACTCCAGTTGCCTCGACGACCAGAACACCCGGTTTCCCTTGGGCGAAGCGGCGATACCAGTCGAGGTTTGCTTGAGTGACGAAACCATCTTCGGTCGCGCGCCAAGGCACCATCGCGGCCACCCAGGTCCGGCTCGCTGACCGCAAAGACCCTATATTGATTGGACTGAAAGTTAATGAGTGTGCGGCTTCTGACGCGGAAGGCCAGGTGGTTTCCGGAATCGCGTGACGAATCGGGTTCGCAAATTTCCACATACTCGTGGAGTTAACTTTAACATGTTCGAGCACTCTGACTGTGTCGCCGCCACTCTGAAGCGCCTAGCTGAAGCTTGCAGAACACCTGTGTTACAGTACATTTCAGCTTGCGGAGGAGAACCTTTTGACGGACGACTTACTGAAGTGGCGTAGGGAATTTCCAATCCTCGACAAGACTGTTTACCTGATTTCTCACAGTCTCGGCGCGATGCCGAACGCCACGTACCAACAGCTTCAAGAATATGCTGACGCTTGGGCGACCCGTGGCGTGCGAGCCTGGGCCGAAGGCTGGTGGGATATGCCAGTCACTGTCGGCAACGATATCGCTCAAATCATCGGGGCCGATCCAGACACGGTCGTCATGCACCAGAATGTCTCGATCTGCCAGTCGTTAGTGCTCTCGTGTTTCGAACCTACACCTGAACGAAACAAGATCGTTTACTCGGAACTCAACTTTCCGTCAGTGATGTACGTGTACGAGGCGCATGCGCGTTCAGGAAAACTGAGAATCGAAACTGTTAAGTCAGACGATGGAATCACTATACCGCTAGACCGAATGCTGGAAGCGATTGACGAAACAACATTGCTGGTTCCCTTCTCTCATGTGTTGTTCAAAAGTGCGTTCCTGCAGGATGCGAAAGCAATCATCGACCGCGCTCATGAAGTCGGTGCAGTGGTTGTGCTTGACACTTATCAATCTGCAGGCACAGTCCCGTTTAGTGTGAAAGAATTGAACACAGACTTTGCCACCGGTGGCTCCGTGAAGTGGCTCTGCGGCGGTCCAGGTGCAGGTTACTTGTACGTTCGTCCGGATCTGCACGAAAAACTCCAACCCAAAACCACGGGCTGGATGGCCCATGAGAGCCCATTTGATTTCGACACAACGCTGCACTATGCCAAAGGCGTTAGCCGATTCCTGCATGGCTCGCCAAGTATCCCGGCGCTATACGCGGCAAAAGCCGGTTACGCCATCATTAACGAGATCGGGGTTGAAAAGATACGCGCCAAGAATCTGAGGCAGACCGAATATCTCATTCAGCTCGCAGATGAAGCAGGATTTGAGGTGACTAGCCCGCGCGATTCTGCAAAGAGAGGCGGCACGATCACAATCGCCCACGAGCACGCGGCAGCGATGGCCAAAGAATTAATCCGACGTGAATTCATCATCGATTATCGGCCCGGCGCAGGAATACGCATCTCGCCGCACTTCTACACCAGTGACGAAGAATTGGAGTTGATTGTGGCGGAGATGAAGAAGATCGCCGCAGAGCGTTCGTACGAAACTCACGAGAAGGTAGGCGCTGCCTTTTAGCTGATGTCGTCCCTTTAGGAGCCTGATATTGCAGCGATAAGCACTAAACTCAGATCGCTGATTATCGGCGGGTGACGATCTAAAAACAGATGTCGAAACAATACGGCGAGAACGCCCCACTGTCTTACAATAAGTACCTGCGAGTTCAGGACCTCATCGCTCTTCAGGATTGTCTTTCAGATCCAGCACACCATGACGAGTTGCTATTCATAACGGTGCACCAGGCGTATGAACTCTGGTTCAAACAAATTCTCCATGAACTCGATGCTGCTATTGCTCTAATAACTCAGGACCGATTGGCTGCTGCAGCGCGAACTCTTCGACGCGTCGTTGAGATCGAAAAGCTGCTGGTGACGCAAATACATATACTCGAAACAATGACGCCGATCAGTTTTCTGGGCTTTCGCGATCAACTGAATCCTGCCAGCGGTTTCCAGTCAATGCAGTTTCGCGAGATCGAATTTACGTCAGGTTTGAAAGATGAATCGATTTTGCGTGAATTCAGCGATGACGAATTTGCGTTTTCGCGCTTGCAGCAGCGCTTCAACAGTCCATCTCTTTCGGAAGTGTACTTCGGCGCCCTTGAGCGAAACGGACTCAAAGCTCCTTTATCTGATCCGGCGAGTGACGGTAGTGCGCAAAAGAAGAACTATGAAGCGCGAACGCGCGCGGTGTTGGAGATATTGACGCATTTTGAGGATCGCTATCAGGAGTTCCAACTTACGGAAGTAATACTGGAGCACGATGAATACTTTGCTTTGTGGCGATCGCATCACATTAAGATGGTAGAACGTATGGTGGGCGCGAAACGCGGCACAGGCGGGTCTGAAGGAATTGGATACTTGAAGACCACCCTGGACAAAAAGTTCTTTCCCGAGCTTTGGGAAGCGCGTACTTACCTTGATGTTAAGCATGGACGTGAAGAGTGCCCGTTCGCCAGGCGTTAACGGATGGCAAACGGATCCTGGGGCTGCACTCCCGAGCCGCTGTTAACAATAATCACCCGGCAGCAATGGAGTCGCTGGCTCTAAGAATTCTCAACCACATGTTATATGAACGACGAAAAGCCCCTCGCGTAAGAGTGAACCTACGGGCACGTTGGGAAGGTGCCCTCCATCAGGACACCGCAACAATCACGGATTTGAGCCGACTTGGCTGCTTTGTGCTGAGTGGCGGAGCAGTTCAAGTTAAGGAACTGATCTGGCTGGAAATTCGACTACCTAAAGGCGACCCGATTCAACTGTGGGCTGAGGTTGTCGACTCTGCTCGCGAGATTGGTTTTGCCGTGAAATTTAATTCAACCAGCCCAGCAGACTCTGAACGACTGGCGAAGTACGTCGACAGTGTTCTTGCTTTAGAGGCAAAGGAAAAACGGTAGTCTCTAATTCGACGATGTTTCCTGAGCGGTTCAATATGGCCGACTATTTCCTCTACCACAACCTAGAGGAAGGCCGAGAGAACAAGACCTGTCTTTACTTCGAAGATCTCACCTGGACTTATTCAGACATTGCCCGCCTGTCTAACAAGGCTGGGAACGTCCTTCGCGAGCTTGGTCTGAAGATGGAACAGCGTGTTCTTTTCGTCCTACCGGATTGTCCCGAGTTCGTTTGCGCGTGGTTTGGCGCCGCCCGAATCGGCGCTGTAATCACGATGGTAAACCCGCTGCTTCCATCGACCGATTACGAATACTACCTGGACTATACACGCGCGCCGATTGCGATCGTGCATCAACTATCCCTCGCTGCTTTCACGGCAGCTGTCGAAGAAACTCGTTATCTCAAAGTCGTGCTGGTTGTGGGAAGTGAGAAGAACGAGCTTGAGTCACTGAACCCAAAGGTAAAATGGATCGATTTCAACGAAGCCTTGAGTTCAGCTGATGAAGAATGTCGTGCTGCCGATACTCACCGCGATGACATTGCGATCTGGCTCTTCACCTCCGGATCAACCGGCCATCCAAAAGGCGCGGTCCATCTTCAGCATGATCTACCTTTCAATACTGAGGTGTTTGCTAAAGCGACGATGGGCGTCTCGGCCGAAGATATTACTGTCTCCGTACCCAAGTTGTTTTTTGGATATGCGACGGGCACAAATCTGCTGTTTCCATTCGCCGTCGGCGGCGCGACTGCTTTGTTTTCCGAACGCGCTACTCCAGAAAAAATGTTCGAAGTGATAAGAAGGTATCGTCCCACGATCCTCACTACGGTACCGACGATGATCAATTCAATGCTGAATGTCAGTGAAGCAACACGCGACGACGTCTCAACTCTGCGGTTTTGTTATTCGGCTGGCGAAGCTCTACCCGTGGAATTGTATGAACGATGGATGAATCGTTTCGGGGTACAGATTTGCGATGGTATTGGTTCCGCCGAGATGTTTCATATCTACATTACCAATCGTCCCACAGAGGTGAGGCCGGGCAGCCTTGGGCGAGTCGTTCAGGGATACGAGGCGAAAGTCGTCGATGCCGATGGGGATCAAGTACCCACGGGAGAGATGGGCACGCTTAAGATCAAAGGCGACTCCGCAGCCCTTTGCTACTGGAACGCGCACGAGAAATCGAAAGAAACATTTGCCGGCGATTGGTGCACGACGGGTGATCAGTTCCACGTCGATTCAGACGGTTATTACTGGTATCACGGGCGGACAGATGACATGCTGAAAGTCGGTGGGATCTTTGTTGCCCCATCAGAGATTGAGAACTGTCTCTTACAGCACGAAGCAGTGCTCGAATGCGCCGTGATTGGTGACGAATCGTCGGAAGGGCTGGTAAAGCCAAAGGCATTCGTCGTTTTGCGAGACGGCTTCGCGCAGGACGACGAGACTGCTGAACTTTTGAAGACATTTGTTAAGTCTCGTCTGGCGGCCTACAAATACCCGCGCTGGATCCAATTTGCGGCATCACTTCCGAAGAATGATCGCGGGAAGATTGATCGCAGAAGTTTGAAGAGTTCCTCAACCGCCTAGACGATGGCTTTCTCAACCCGCATCCCTGTGAACTTTGGCGACACCGATCCGGCTGGTCTCGTTTACTTCCCAAACCTTCTCCACTATTGCCATATCGTAATGGAGCACTTCTTCGAGGAGATCTGCGGCGTCCATTACAGTCGTTTAATCGAAGAGCAGCGGCTCGGTTTTCCGACCGTAAAGATTGATGCCGAGTTCAAAACTCCGTTGCGTTATGGTGACGTTGTTGAGGTTGAGTTAAGCGTGCTAGAGGTGGGCAATAAGTCGGTGACTTTTTCATACCTTATCAAGAAGGGTGATGGCCAAAACGCAGCAGAGGTTAAGCAGATTGTTGTAGCGATGGACCTCGGAGCACAACAGAGCGTTGTCATTCCGGAAGCAATCCGTGATCGGTTGAAACGCGCTTAACCCACATAATCACTCAAGCTTCAGTCTACAATGCAATGTAAGCTAAATTGCAGGTCGGGAAGGGCGGTTTACCCCCGCTTAAGTCACATGACCACTCAAGCTTCAATCCTACATTTCAAGAATAGAATTAGCTCAACTTGAATTGTGGGACTGGATGGCGAGTGAGCAGCAAGGCTATTACCGTCGGCGCTCTAAATCATAGTCGCGCAAACGTCGATAAAGTGTGGATGGTGAGATTCCCAATATCTCTGCAGTCTTGCCACGGTGCCAACCTGTCTGTTCCAGGGCAGCGAGAATTTGTTGTCGTTCCACTTCACGAAGAGAACCAGGGGCGCCTACGGGTGTTGATGTTGCACCGTCCTGCGCAACCGCTGCCGGCCCAACTGCGCTCGGCACTCCAGCAACTCCAGGCGTCGGCCGAACGACCTCTGGTGGCAGTTCCGAAAGAGTGATACGACCATTGTTCGAGAGAATCACAGCACGTTCCAAACAGTTCTTTAGTTGGCGCACATTGCCCGGCCAACTATAACTTCGCAGTGCTGCCAAAGCTTCGTCGGTAAGTTGTGGTTGAACAGTTCCACTCACCTGTCGTAACAAAAACTTTGACAATGGGTCGATATCTTCCGGTCGCTCGCGAAGTGGAGCGAGATTAATCTGAAAGCCATTGATGCGATAAAGTAAGTCTGAACGAAACGAACCATCGTTGACTACTGTGTCGAGATTGCGATTAGTAGCCGCGACAATTCGAACATTCACCTCCACTTTTCTAACGCCGCCGACGCGGAAGAACGTGCGAGTCTCGATGGCTCGTAATAACTTCGCCTGTAACTGCGCCGGTAGCTCAGTGACTTCGTCCAAAAAAAGTGTACCGGCATCTGCTAACTCGATAAGTCCGAGCTTTCGTCCTTTGGCACCAGAGAAGGCTCCCGCTTCGTACCCGAATAGCTCTGATTCCAGTAATGACTCCTGGAACGCGGCGCAATTCAGATCGACAAAGGAAGAGTCAGCCCGCGCAGAGAGACGATGGATCGCGTGCGCAACCAATTCTTTTCCCGTTCCCGATTCACCGGTAATCAACACCGAAGCTTCCGAAGGAGCCACTCTCTCGATCAATCTGACTGCTTCCTTCATTGCCTCTGAAACAGAAACTATTTCAGGAAGTGCCGACTGCCTCGCCAGTTGCTCGCGCAGTCGAACATTGTCTACGCGTAGGCGGCGTTTGTCGGCCGCCTGCTTAACGCGCACGTCAAGCTCGGTAATCCGATAGGGCTTCGTGAGGTAATCGTAAGCACCAAGCTTCATGGCTTCGACTGCAGTCTCGACCGTCGCTTGGCCAGTTAACATGATCACTTCCGGCGGATTGGGGCGTTCATGAACACGTCGCAACAATTCCATGCCGTCAATGCGTGGCATGTTGATGTCACACAGCAATACGTCAACGTTGCTCTCTTCCAGTTTCCGGAGGGCAGCTTCTCCATCCGGCGCTGCCTGGACTCGATATCCCAACCGCTCGAGTTCTTTTTGCAGCACCAGGCGAAGGTTCGCCTCATCTTCTGCGATCAGAATTCTTGCCTGCGATTGTTCGCTCAAACTCGGCTAATCTCCGTTTGTTGTCGCGGGAAGAGTGATCGTGAACGTAGTTCCGAATCCCACTGAAGATTGCACGTCGAGAGTGCCACCGTGCTCGGTTAAGATACCATAACATACTGCGAGCCCAAGACCGGTCCCTTTACCAACCTCCTTCGTTGTAAAGAACGGTTCAAAGATCTTCGGCAGATTCTCGGTGGCGATTCCGACGCCGGTATCTATCACATCAACAATCACAGCATTGCTGTCATTGCGTGCAGCAATGGTCAAGACGCCTCGTTCGGGCATAGCATCGAGAGCGTTGGTTGCGAGAGCGATAATTGCCTGCTGCAATTGGCCCGGATTACCTGACACCGCCGACAATCCCTGAGCTACATCAATACGAACATCGATATTTGCGTTGCACTTCTGATGTGATAACAAACGGGCCGCCGAGGCGATTACATCGCCGAGATCAACTTGAATATGTTCTGACGCGCGAGTCCGACTGAAGTCGAGAAGCCCGTTCGTTATTGTCTTGCAACGAAATGCCTCACTCCGGATTAGACCGAGATATTCCTTTAGGTCGTCCACGGCCGGCGAGCTCTCAAAAGCGCCCTCAACCAAACGCGTCTCGAGTGCCTCGGCGCAAGCTGAGATGGTCGCCAAAGGGTTGTTAATTTCGTGAACGACCCCTGCCGCCAGCCGGCCGACTGCAGCAAGCTTTTCAGCACGAGCTACGGCCTGATTGGCTTGAACGCGCTCGGTAATTTCTTCTCCCACGGTAATGACATGACTCACCTGACCGCTCGTGTCAGCCCACATTGGGATCTTGCTGATCAACCAGTGGCGATTCTCACCTTTAGCCGTAGTCGTCTCCTGTTCGATTCTTTCGATCTCGCCGCTTTCGAAGACACGCGAAAATTCCTCTTCAAGAACCTCACGACGTTGGCGCGTCAGTACCTCGAAGATATTCTTGCCAATCGCTACGCCGCGCGGTATGCCCAACTCGCCAAGTTCGCGGTTTCGATTCCATGCCACCACCTGATAATCACGATTGATCGCATAGAGTGAGAGCGGCAGGCTATCGATAATCGCCTCAATAAATCGGCGCTGCGCCTCAATCTGAGCCGTCCGCTTATCAACTTCCTTAGCGAGTGTGACTGACGTTTCTCTCGCCGCCTGGTAGAGCGAGCAGATGTGAGCAGCCAGTGATGTTTGCTGCGCAGCTGCATCAATCAAACGGCGCTCAGATTCGTTGCAGTCCTCCCGGAGATCGAAAGCGACAATCAACGCCCCCTTGGTGCGACCACCGAAACGAAGCGGTGCAACATATTCAAGGAGGTGCAGATTGTCTTTGATCAGGAATTCTTCTTTTGTTTGTAAGACCGTCGAATTGATCGATTCAGGTGAGGCGAGCCACGCCTGTAGCCTCTCAAGATCCAACAGCGATGAATCCTCCGCGCTGCCTTCGCGGTCGAAGACACACGTCGCGTTGTTCTCGGGCGCAATCGATGCATACACCGCGCAAAGTGAGGCGTTCGTCGCTTCGAAAGTTGAACCAGCAACACGTCGCACAAGCTGTTCGGGTTCAAGTGCCCTAAGCAGTCCTCGACCAATGTCTGACAAAAAACTAAGTTCGCGATTGCTGCCAATCAATGCCCACTCACGCTGAGAGGCACGCAGATGAAGGCTCACTCGCGATATGAGTTCTCCTGGCGTCGATGGCTTAACGATGTAATCGTCGGCGCCCGAGGCGAAGGCCTCTACTTTTCGTTTCTCATCATCGGTGGCGGACAGGACAAGGATAGGTAGCTTGCTGGTTGTAGAGCGTGCCCGAAGAAGCTTGCAGAGACCCAGCCCGTTGACGCCTTTCATTTCAATATCGAGAACGACGAGGTTGCAGCGAACGCCATTTAAGACGCGGAGTGCGGAGGCAGGTTCTGCAGCGGCGACAGCACGGTATCCGCCCTTTTCGAAGATATCGCGGAGCCGCTGACGGCTAACGGAATCCTGATCGACGATTAAGAGAGTAGCTGTTTGGTTTTCGGCGGGAGCTGCCATTCTTCAACAGGGACCGGATACCTCGAAGAACCCGGTGCAAACTCCTGGGCGAGTTAGAGGTTCGGGATTACGTGGTTCGCTAAACCACTGTCCTTGTTCGATTGAAAGCGATGAGCGTCAAAGATGTCAAGAAAATGGATTTTTAGGCGGATTTGGGAAGGAATAGGCCGCGGAAACCTACGAAAGACGATTGGTTTGCAGACTGGGGGAAGCTTAACTTCTCATTCTCCCCGAGCTTCAGCTTGGGGTCTAAGCCACAGGTATCGCGGAGCCATCTTCGGGTGGCGGCATTGGCTGCGCCGGCATGGTCCGCTCAAGTCGGTGATTCGATTTCACCCGATACATTTCCATGTCTGCATTCATTACCAGCTGATCCAATGTCTGACCATCCACTCCGAAGGTTGCGCTACCAAGGCTGATACCGACTCGTGCATAGCGGCCGCGACCTACGGGCAGCGCAAACTGCGACACAGCCTTTTCAATGCGCATGCAAAGTTCTTCAACCTGCATGCCTACCAGCTCCGGCACAATCGCAACAAACTCGTCTCCCGCATAGCGAGCCAGGAAATCGTATTCGCGCAGCTGACTTTGGATTAGCAACGCTACCTCGTGCAACATCTTGTCGCCAATCTTATGCCCATAACTGTCGTTGACGTTCTTAAACTCGTCGAGATCCAACATCACAACCTGAAACGTTCTGTTTGTACGACGCGCTCTCGCGGCCTCTTCCTCGAATCTCAACGCGAGTGCGCGACCATTTGGCAGATTGGTAAGAGGGTCAGTCAAGGCGTGTGATTCAGCTTCCGCGTGTTGCATCGCATTCGCTAACGCGTCAGATGCGAGTCGCGTGACCGTTTCCAATAACCGCATGTGATCATCCGTGTACTCTCCAAGCTCCATTGAGTACACCGATATGGCGCCAATCAACACATCGTCTTTGAATAGCGGCAGCGACGCCATTGCTGTGTAGTTAAGCTCATCGGCGGTTTTTAAATCAGCGAAATCCAAGCTTGGGTGCAGTCGCTTAACCGGAGTTCGATTAGAAAGCGCGAAACCAGTAACTCCTTCGCCAGGAACAATGCATCGAGTATTGATCAATTCTGCGTGCTTGCCGACGACGTGTCGAACAGTGGCCTGCCCTTTGGCCTCGTCGTAAAAATAGACGGCGCATGTATCGAAAGGCACAACGTGCCCGATTTTGTCGACGAGGATCTCCAGGGTCTGTTCGACTTTAAGAGAAGTGCCAAATGTGCGCGCGATTTCATATAGCGCATAAACTTCCTTGTGTGCTTGTTTGATGACGTCGTACGCGATGTAGGAGCCACGCTGATGTGTCTGTGTGATGTCGCCGATGTCGTCAAGTTTGATTGGCTCGATCGCTTTCTCGCGAGCGGGTTGGTGTTGTAGTCCCTGTGACTGAATCTCCGCTTCGAAACTCGGCAGATGTCTCAGAAATTCTTCAACAACGCGCGGATCGAAGTGGTTTCCGGAGCCGCGTCGCAGCAGGGTCGTAGCTTCTTCGATCGTCATGCCGCGACGAAACGGCCGGTCTTCGCGAATTGAATCGAAGCAGTCAACAACGGCCAGTATGCGGGCCGTGAGCGGAATCTGCTCGCCTTTTAACTGATCCGGATAACCACGTCCGTCCCACTGCTCGTGATGATGACGAACAATCGGAATTACTGGATACGGAAAATCAACGCGATTGAGAATCTGAGCGCCGACAATGGTGTGGATCTTCATACGCTCAAACTCAGCAGGCGTTAATCGCCCTGGCTTGTGAAGAATGTGCGATGGCACCGCGAGTTTACCGATGTCATGCAGCAGCGCACCAGCCTTTAGTGCTGCGATTTCGCATGGCGAAAGACCAAAGACCTCGCCCAAGCCTTGCGCGTAAATCTGCAGGCGTCGCACATGGCAGTGCGTGGTTTGATCCTTCGCATCGATTGCGGTCGCCAGCGCTTCGGCCGTTGCGAGATGCAGTTCACTAATGGTCTCGATTTCGCGGGCCCTTGTCCGCAACCGGGTGGCGGCGCTCCGAGAGATCAAGTAAGTAATGAGAACGGAAACGGTTGAGAGACACAGGTAAGGAAACAGCTGCTGTAAGAACGTCACACAGATGATTGCGGCAGAAAGAGTAGTTACGAAGACGGTCCAAAGAAGCCACAATTGATTGGCTCGCCACAATGCGTTGAGGACGCGGCGCAGAGATCCCGACACCACCGCCAGGCGGTTGAGTTCAGACTTCGGGGGTAAGTCCATGCTGTCTCCTGGGCGAACTTCATCTGGGGAGCTTCTACGAACGTCAAAATCTTCAGCCAATGCGTAGCCGGAGACGTGCTGAGGAGCAATTCAGCTCGTCTCCGGACAAAATGGGGCAAGGGGTGTAGCAACCTGAGTTGCTACTCGCTGGGTGAGATGTTGTGTAAAGCTACGTCATTGAATGACCGTACCTCTTGTCAGAGAACTTGGCGGCTCCGGACTCCGTGCGGAGAGCCCGTGAAGCTCGAAAGCCTCCCAGCCGCGTCCTAGACATTCTCAAGTGGTGTGCCGTAAGGCCGCATTGAGTAATCGAGCGATTTTCAGGGCATTTTGCGGGCTGGGAGGTTCGGCCGCAGCAGATTGACTAGTCACCCTGAAGGGCTCGGTCAGTTTGGAAGCTTGAGGGCTCGCTGACTCTCCCACGCCAGTAACCTACACTGTCTGGTGCTTGTTCGATCGAAGGGTGATCAACAAACGGACTACGACTAACGTACAGGACGGGAGCAAAGCGACCGATTGATGTCCGATACGCTTTAGCTTGTCGTGACGTGCCACAAATTCAACTTCTTTCAAGGAAGTCATGCTGGCCGACAGGTGTGGTTCAATTCTGGCGAACGCGTAGTCCCGAAAGAATTGAATCTGTGGCACGTCACGACAAGCTGAAGAGCCTCTTGCAAAACCCAGGAAAATGCCACGCCCTTGCGGCGTGGTACTCACGTTTGCAGCTACAAACAGCCGTGAACCGATTGTTGAGATGCCACGTGCTTGCCGCGTGGAGCCAAACGGTTGTGACTGGTGATGAGCAGATTCTCGATAAAACGTAAGCCTCCACGCGGCAAGCACGTGGCATCCTTAGCTCGTCATCTCCACTTGTGTAGCTACAAACGTGAAGCACCACGCCGCAAGGGCGTGGCATTTTCTTGATTTTTGCAAGAGGCTCTGAAGCGTCTCGGACATCAAGACGCGCTTGCGACTGAAGTTGAGTATTACAACTCAAGATCATTCGCAAAGCGCGCAAACTTCTTGAGTGACTGTGGGTGTAGGTTGGACTTGAACCATCCACCAACTACCCGAGAGTGTGTGAAAACTCAACTTCTCATTCTCCCCAAGCTTTAGCTTGGGGTCTTAGGGCGCGACTGAATTGCAGCAACCGTTTTAACGGTTTACCAAATCAACTCGAAAATCAGCCCGTTCGCGTGCAAGAGGGCAAACCGTTGAAAACGGTTCCTCAACATTTGAGCGCACTACTAACCCCAAGCTAAAGCTTGGGGAGAATGAGAAGTTGAGTTTTCACAAAGTCTCTACCGTTGGTGGTATTTGCGAGCAAGCGCGCAAACTTTGACGGTGTTCCCGCTCTTCTCAACCACACTTTGACGTTTCTGCTCCGTCCATTCCCGTATATAGATTCAGACGTTTCGCACGCAGTTTTCCGGGCTGGTACTTCCGCAACCAACTATCATTCTCCGCCAGGAACAGACTGCCGTCCGAACTCTTTCCGTTGCGTTTCTTCATAGCCTCTGCGACGGCGCGGAAGTAGTAGTGGTTGAAAAGGCGATTGAACTCGGTAAAGTAAATATCCGCCACCCGCCGGTCGCCGCGAATGATGAGCATGTTCTCATCGTTGTCATTCGTAGATGGTTTACTGAAGTTTGCCGATCCGGTTACCACAATTGGATCTGCGCCTAATGGATCCATCAACAGAAACTTCGAATGGATGTATGCGACGTGTTGGTTCAGCTGGAGCTTTCGCGTGTTTGTTTCCCGCGCCCATTGATAAACCGGATCCTCAAGGTACGAACCCCACGCCTCGTAAACATTATTTGCTGCCGTTAGGCCGACGAACGGCTTCTTGCTACGTGGGTTTGGCACATCCTCCTTCTCAAGCAGCATGAATACAATGTGGCTCAGAGAAGTATTGTCCTGCAGCTGCTTCTTGAACTCCTCGTTGATACCAAACGCCAGGGTCACACAGGAACAAGACTTTCCCGAATCGACCAGTCCAACGTAAAGCTTCAACACATCGAGTCCGGATCGCGGACTAAAGACTGAGACAGCGCCAGTTTGAATCTTCTTTATTACCGTAGGCACGTCGTGAAGCTTCGCCACTGCATCATTCAGAGCCTTGTTCGCTTTTCGAGTCTTGCTTTGATCGAAGCCTTTTCTCGCGCCCGGATCGGTCTTAAGTAGCTCCCAGTAGTCCAGATACTGCTTGGCTATTTCCGCATTACGCACCCAATGTCCGACGTTGGTCTGGCCACTAAAGCCACCCTCAGAAATATTAGTGGAGCCCGTCCACACTTCGGTGGGCCGTTTCTTCGCGCCGCGAAGGAGCACCATGAACTTGTTGTGCTGTATGTTATTCGGCTTGGCCTGTCGGAGCATGTAGTTCGCCTTGCCGATACCCACCTCCTTCAGCATCGCGAGGTTGTCCACACGAGGAAAGCTGGGAATCTTCTTCTTCTTTCCAGTCTTCTTATCAGTCTCGGTATGTTCGTTGACCTTGCCGTCAACAATAAGGTGGACGTTTACCTTGCGCTTTATTGCCTCCTTGATTTCCTTTGCTACTGGTTTGTACCGGAATTCATAAAAGCATCCGAGCAGCGTGTCGCCTTTCTTCGCGTTGCGGATGAAATGGAAAATTGCATCATCCAGATCCCGGGTCAACCAATTCAATGCTTCGTCGACTCTCTTTTTCGGTTTCAACTCGTGCGGCGGCGTATTTCCGAAGAGCCTGCGGTAAGCCTGGCTGCTCGCAACGCCGCGATTAAAGAAGACGTCATGGGTTCCTGTGCTGAAGAGCGGCTCTGTCTTTACACGAATGCAAATTGGCTTTTCACTGCGATCCAGATTCTTAGGTTTACCTTTGATTGGATGGAACACATATTCGTATTCGTGATCTGGCTTGGCGGTAAAGTCATCCCAAACCAAACTCTGGACCGGGTGGTCCCAAGTAGAGACGTGGGTATCTTCGGTAGGGTGCGGAATAAGTGATCGGAAAACTTTGAAACCCGGCATCGTATACCGTTCGTCGGCGACGGGATCAATCCTCTCGACGGCAAATCCGAGCAGGCCTTTCCGGGCCATCTGACCTACTTTAATTCCGAACGAGATGGTGTTGACGCCAGTGATGGCGAAGATCTGAAACGAGGAGGAGTTGGAGGATTTGAATCGCATGGTGTGTCCTTTTCTCGTGAAGTGAAGGCAAAGGCTCTCGAGATAAACGAGACTCGGTTTGGCGAGTGGGCAAAGACGCCGAGGCTCATGAGAGTACAACTTGGTTACAAACGCACTGACGATAGTCGCGCGCTGAGTCAAATGTCAATACATTCCAATCCCGAATTTGAGTGTGCGTTTTGTAGGTACTGACTGTTTTGCCGCCGAGGGCAAGCGCCCTGTATGACTTTTACTTGGCCCCCCGCCCGGAGTCTCTTAGAATATGGTTGCTCTTTCTCTTACACAGAATTGCGAGACTCGACACTCGCTCCGCCGACTCTGAAAGAAACGACCTCTTTCTTTCCGGCACCCCATCTCGAGGGGCAGTTCTCACGGTGAGAATCACGCATCGTACATTATGCAGCTAGCCCCAGGCACTCGACTCGGCTCTTATGAGATTCGCCACTGGATCGGCGCCGGTGGAATGGGCGAAGTGTATTACGCTCGAGATAATAAGCTCGGCCGTTACGTAGCGCTCAAGGTACTACTTCCTGAGGTAACCACCGACGCAGAGCGCGTACGGCGCTTCGAACAAGAGGCCCGTGCCACCTCAGCGCTGAATCATCCCAATATCCTCACGATTTTCGAGGTCGGTCAGGAAGGTGATGTCCACTTTATAGTCACAGAGTTCGTTGATGGCGTGACGCTCCGCCGGCATATGGTGGCGGAGCAGCTTTCTCTCGGTTCAGCGCTTGAGATTGTGACTCAAGTTGCTGCTGCTCTTTCGGCAGCCCACGCATCCGGAATTGTGCATCGTGATATCAAGCCCGAGAACATCATGCTGCGTGCCGACGGTTACGTCAAAGTGCTCGACTTTGGACTCGCCAAGTTAATGCCAACTCGCGATGAGCGACTTGCTGATCCGAATGTGTCGACGGCTTTCAATATGAATACGGAGCCTGGTGCGATCGTGGGCACGGTGAATTACATGTCACCTGAGCAACTGCGAGGCATGAAAGTAGATGGGCGCGCTGATATCTGGAGTCTGGGCGTAGTTATTTACGAAATGATAGCTGGGTGCGCGCCTTTCAGCGGCACGACCAAGAGTGATGTGATTGCATCGATTCTGCGTCAAGAGCCGCTGCTTCTCACCAGGTACTCAAAAGATGTTCCTCCTGAACTTCAGCGAATCGTCGATAAATCGCTGCGCAAGGAACGAGAAGAACGCTATCAAATTGCCAAGGATCTGCTAATTGATTTGAAGGACCTTAAGCAAAATCTGGATCTTGACTCCAAGCAGGGCCGAATTCGCATGTCTGATCCCCTCAGCGAGGCGCCCACTGAGCACATAGGGGAGCTGACAGCTGAGAAGGATTGGCAGCAAGCGCACACCCAGACAAACAGAATTCAACCACCAAGACCCACCTCTGGTGTTGAATATCTATTTGAAGAGATCCGACAACACCGAATCGGGGCAACTATCCTTATCACGATGCTCATATTGTCAGTCGTGGCGGGCTTAGCAGTTTGGCAAAGCCGAAGGCAGGCAGCCTCGAAACTTTTGTCTAACTTAGCCGTGCCAAACACGACGGAGATAATGACAACAAGCAACGTTAGAGAGGGAACGATTTCTCCCGACGGCAAGTACATCGCGATTGTGGTTGAGGATGCGGGAAAGCAGAGCATCAGAATCCAGAAGCCTTATAACGCCAGTGAATCGCCAGTCATCGCGGATGGTGGTGAATACCGCGGGCTCGCCTTTTCTCGTGACAGTTATTTTGTTTATTACCTCGCAAAGGACGAAAAGGGATCTGCACTCTATCAAGTTTCGATATTGGGCGGTGCCGCGCGGAAGCTTATTACCGGCCTCGACACGCCAATCGCTCTTTCGCCGGATGGAACCCAGTTAGCATTTGTGCGCCGGAATGCAGGCGGAACAGTTCTAATTACAGCGAAGGCTGATGGCACTGCAGAGAGGGAGTTGGCAACTGCCCCGGGTCAATCCGAGTTTAGCACTCTGCGAATCAATAGCGGCCCCGCCTGGTCCCCCGATGGAAAGGTGATTGCCTGTCCAATTATGAGCAAGGGTGATCAGATGCACATGGAGGTGGTCGCTGTGCGCGTCGACGATGGCTCACTCAACTTGATCGGTTCGCGACGATGGTTTCTGATTGGACAACTCGGGTGGCTATCGGACGGCACGGGTCTAATCATGGCTGCGCAGGAAAAGACCCCGCCCCAGTCTACTTCGCAAATCTGGTTGATCAACTATCCTGGTGGTGAAGCCCGCACAGTTACGACTGACGTTGGTTACTACCAGGGGATTGGTTTGACGGCGGACTCAACCGCTCTGATCACGACGAAGACGAATCAAACTTCCAAAATCTGGATCGCTTCTGTCTCACAACCAAAAAATGTCGAGGAATTGCCAGCCAGTAAGAACAAGGGTTCAGGCGGGCTTGTCTGGACGCCAGACGGAAGTATCGTCTATGCCTCGAATGAAACTGGCTCAATGGAGATTTGGACCACGAACGTGAACGGAAGTGACGCCAGGCAACTAACCTTCGACAAGCACACCTGTGTTGAGCCAGCGATTTCTCAGCATGACTCAAGGTTCATAGTTTTCGCCAGCTACGCCTTGGGTAAGCCGCACATTTTTCGGATCGATAAGAATGGGAACAATCTGAAACAACTGACGAGTGGACCTTACGAAGACTGGCCCGACTTATCACCTGATGGCCAATGGGTTATCTATCATGGCTCAGAATCATCGGGTGATCGCATCTGGAAGGTTTCGATCGATGGAGGATCGCCCACGCTTTTGACTGATAAGACAGCACACCATCCGATCTTTTCACCTGATGGAAAGCTGATCGCATGTTACGTGCGTGAGGATGGATCTGCATGGCAGTTGGCAGTTCTTCCAGTTGCTGGAGGCCTGCCATTGAAGACATTTTCCGTACCCGCTTCGGTCGCTGATCAATGGGTGGGCCCTCGCTGGACACCCGATAGCAAGGCAATAACTTACGTTCTCACTAAGGGAGGAATCTCAAATATCTGGATCCAACCAGTAAGTGGGGAACCTGCCAAACAACTGACGAATTTTGACCAGGATCAGATTTTCGCGTTCGCATGGTCTCCAGACGGGAAGAACCTCGCTTTAGTCCGGGGCGTGAACGCGAAGAGTGTCATCTTAATGAAGGACTTCAGAGCAAACTAAAATGAGCGCTCTCCGAGTTTGCTTCCTGTGTCAAACCTGGGCTGCGTTTCGTAGTGTCCTAATTTGTAGGGGCGTCCCTCAGTGGGCGCCCCATCGTTTTCGCTGTGGTCTGCGGGACGGGGCGCCCACGGAGGGACGCCCCTACAAATTAGGACACTACTCTGCGCTTCTTCCAGAACACTAACCGCTAACAAGCTTACTGTCAGGAGGGATCTCACAGCTTCTTTGCGGCTTGGGCCTGGACCTGGTTAGGGCTCTGGCCCGAGCCCGCGCCAGCAAACGTAACACTGTTGCACACCCATTGGGTACCGTCCCAGTAACACTCAATCCGTCCGTCTGCGGAGGTAAGCGCGAGATCTCCCAAGGCCGCAGGGTCGATCTCTATGTGGATGTTCGGATCGTTGGCGTCGTAGGAAATGGTGCCGAAAGAACCAGTATGCTGTCCCATCAGTTTGCTCCTTACTCATCTAACGTTGGGTAGAACTTGCAATATTCTAGTAAAGGACCGCTGGAAGTCCTTTTTTGCGCAAAGTGCGGAGGCTTCCTCGGGGTTGCAGAACTTGGATGACGAAAACCTTGGCTTGCCTGGGCTTACGTTGCGCGAGGTTGGTGTTAACGAATCACTCTGGTTGTACGCGCGAAACTCTATTGGATCAGGAATCACGCTGTCAATGCCTCGAAATGCCTGGTCGTGCCTTAATCGCGTCGGACCAATTGACAATCGGAAATGTTGTCTGTTCGCGCTGCGCGCTCATTTGCGGACGAGACGTCCGCGGTCCCAGTGAAACGTGTTAATGCCCTGAATCGGCGACTAGCCGCTTCAGGGCATCTACACCCTTGAACTGTGTGGAGTCTGTGTCACTTCCATTACTGAAGCTCGGTTAATACGCGTACAGGGCTGGCTTACGGTTTCACGCGTTTCCCCTTCCAATGCTTTTGCTTCTTGAACTTTAAAAATCTCTCAGCCGCGATCGCCACGCAAACAGACCTATTGCTAGTGATGTGCCATTCACTCACGAATAAGATTCACGCAGCAGCCAGGAGGTCGTAACTCCTTCAACAACATAAGATGGGCGTGCAGTTACATGCGCTTGAGTTAGAGGTGAGGTGAAGGAGAACAGTCTACGACTCGAAACACCCAGCGCGAGCAAAACTATCTGATTGGATAGAGTGGTTTCAGACTCCGAGAAAATTTCACGCAAAGGCGCAAAGGCGCAAAGACAAACCGGCAAATCTGACTCAAGGTCGTGCTGACCCAAGACAAGTCAGAAAAATTGCAGATAGGGAAAGGCGGTTTACCTCCGCTCAAGATTCATCACCACTCAAGCTTCAGTCCCACCATTCAAGCTCAGCAAAATTTCAGGTCAGGAAGGGTGGTTTACCCCCGCTCAACTCACATCACATTCAAGCTTCAGTCCCACTATTCAAGCAAATGTCCGATATGCTTCAGAGGCTCTTGCAAAAATCACACGCAACGAGCACCGAAGGTGCGACATATGGCAGCGCATGGTAAGCGTCGCCAGAAGAGTTGTCACGTGCTGAGTGTCTATTTAGGTCGAAGTTTAAGTACCACCGGCTTGAAGCTGGTGGTATTTCTACCGAAACTTGTACGTGATGACGCCCACGAGTTGACCTTCGCCCGGAAGTTTCTCGGGATCAAAGGTTGAGGAGCGTGCGGCTTTGATCAACCACGCACGGAGCCGCGCGTCACCGTCCAGCGGACGCCAGGACATCACTCTTCCTGCCCTGTTCACGCGCACCACCACTGTCGCGGATTCTTGTTCAAACCTAAACTTGTTGGGAATCTTCGGAATCACCAACTTGCGTTCTGCGCCGGCGAGTGGTCCACCCACAGTCGCGGAGACATTGTTGGGCGTACCCACATCAGCAATGAACCCAAAATCCGGCACGCGCGGATCACTGTCGTTGGCCCTTCGGAAGCTGTAGGTAATCGTTCCATCGATTAGCGAACCCTTGTCCTGGAGTTTCTCTGGGACGAACGCGGAACTCAGCGCTGCTTTCTCAGCCGCCCTTCGCAGACTGTCGTCGCCATCAAGTGCTGCCGCTTTAACCACGATACCTTTCCGGCTTACTTGAATCCCTACCGTTACATTCCCACTCGCGACTGTTGCATCGGGCGGATACTGCGCATCGGGAAGAAATAACTCCGTGCCAGCTAACTCACCACCAACCACCGGAGCTGACTTGGCTGGCTTCGATGCGGCGTTAACCGGCATGGCTGGTGATTCCGGTTTGCTGACGCTTGGCGTCCTCGTACTTAACACTGAAGTCACTAGTTGATAACTAAGGAAGCCTCCGACCAATAAGAGAAGCACAATGCCCACTCGAAATAACGTTCCCTGTAGGACAGGCATTCCTGCCTGTCTTTCGTTCCGACCGATAGGAATGTCTGTCGTACGCGGGTCGTCGGTCTCGTGTACGACAGGCATTCTCTCGTTCTGACAGACAGGAATGTCTGTCCTACGCGTTTCGTCGGATATCGGTTCGGCACTAACCGGAGTCGCAGGAGCAACAGCTGCGGCGAACGTGGAACTAACCGATGTGTGATTACGAAGAATGGCGCCGGCCAAGCCTCCTAACTTCGGACTATCGTTCGTAGTCCTTACCTGATGCATTGGCTGGACCAATGGTTCTTGCTTAAAGGTGCTCCCAGGTGGTGCATTGAGAATTTGGGTGATTCGAGTGTCTTGTCGAGCCCAATCAGCAGCAGTCAGGCCCAACTCGTCCTGAACTTTCACGTCAGCACCTGCAGCTACCAGGTACTTGACGATCTCTACTCGCTTGAAGGCAGCTGCAAGCATGAGCGCAGTTTGGTTGGCTTTGTTTGTGCTGTTGACGTCAATGCCCTGGGCCAGAAGCGAGCGCAAGCGGTTAAGATCGCCGGAGGCGGCAGTGCGCAGGAGTTCGAGGGAGCCGACCTTCATGAGTCGGGCTAATAGTAGAGAGAAATCGGAAAGATTGCGAGAAGAATTTTCTGGTCCACTTCTGAAGTAATTCTGAGTGGTCCCGCTGAAAATCATTCAAAGGAGCGGAAATCTCTTCGGCGCAAGCTCAGCTAAATTTCAGGTCAGGAAGGGCGGTTTACCCCCGCTCAAGATTCATTATCACTCAAGCTTCAGTCCCACCATTCAAGCTCTGCAAAATTTCAGGTCAGGAAGGGCGGTTTACCCCCGCTCAAGATTCATCACCACTCAAGCTTCAGGCCCACCATTCAACCCAATGTCCGATATGCTGCTCGCATTACCGTTTCCGTGCGGCTCTCTTGGCTGCGCCCTTCTTCGCGCCCTTCTTGGTTCCACGTTTAGCAGCGGCTTTCTTCGCGCCTTTTTTGGTCACGCGTTTCGCAGCGGCTTTCTTCGCGCCAGCTTTCTTAGCAGACTTCCGCGCTGCGCCTTTTCTCGCGGCACTTTTCCTGGCGGCCTTCTTCTTACGTCGCTTCCTGGGTGCTGGAAATACATTTGTTATTCCGGGCTGATCGTAAATTCCATTAGTCATCTGCCATTTCTCCTTAGGGCTGATTGTGCAAACTCTCGATCCGTTCAGAGTATCGTCGCAGAGCCGCAACGGCATTCGACGCCGTTATCATTCCGGCACTAACTAAGACACTAACCAATACAGCCAGTCGCAATCCGAATCCGCCGGTGTAGCCAAAGACGATAATTAATAAGATGTAAAGCAAGAGCGGTGCTAAAAACAGCCACGGAAAAGTTCGTCCAATCGGAAGTTTTCGCACTTTCTGAATCCACTTTAGCTCAGAGGCACCGCAGTTCATTTCATACCACACGGCAATCAATAAGAACTCCAAACCTATGAAAGCCGCAGTCGAAAACACAAATACCGGCGCTTGCTGAAACGTGAACCCAAATCGACGAAGAAGCGCTATCGCGAGCATTGGGATCAAAAGTGTGATGCTGCCATAGAACTGGTGGTATCGGAATGTTTCTTCGATCACCATCAAAAACGCCTTCAGCTTCGACTCTTCCTTTAGCGCAGCGATCACTCTTGGTGAAACCCTGTATTTTCCACAAAGCCCCTTTTCGAAGACGATCCAGCGAAACGAGTTCAACACTAGTCCAGCAATTAAGGCGAAGGCACCTACCGCAAGAACCAGTGCGGCATCGGATTTACCGCTCAGCATGCTTCGCATGATGCGCTGTAGGGAGTCAGACCAAGAGGAGACGCCGAAGAGTGCGAGAAACCCTGGGAGTAGGTAAGCGATAATGAGACCGAACGATGTAGTCGTGAAGTCCTTCATCATCCGCGAGGTTTCCGAAGATTTGAATGAAAACGAACGTGCGTGCGGCGCCTTTTTATCTCAGTTGTTGTAGACAGTCAATAGTGCGACACCATCGGTAGTGGTGCAGTTTGAGTTTTCTCTGTGCAAGCTCTGTGTCCTCTGTGTCTTCGTGGTGCTTTTGGCTGCGAAAACAAGGAACCACGGAGACACAGAGGACACAGAAGAGTTGAGCGGGGGTAAACCGCCCTTCCTGACCTGAAATTTTGCTGAGCTTGAATGGTAGGACCGAAACTTTAGTGATAATGAATCTTGAGCGGGGGTAAACCACCCTTCCTGACCTGAAATTTTGCTGAGCTTAAATGGTAGGACTGAAGCTTGAGTGGTGATGGATCTTGAGTGGGGGTAAACCACCCTTCCTGACCTGAAATTTTGCTGAGCTTAAATGGTAGGACTGAAGCTTGAGTGGTGATGGATCTTGAGCGGGGGTAAACCGCCCTTCCTGACCTGAAATTTTTCTGAGCTTAAATGGTAGGACTGAAGCTTGAGTGGTGATGGATCTTGAGCGGGGGTAAATCGCCCTTCCTGACCTGAAATTTTACTGAGCTTGAAT
>DATBSH010000099.1:0-3204 GCA_036559885.1 Pyrinomonadaceae bacterium | reverse complement strand
ATCGACACGTAGTCTCGACCTCTCGCACCGAGGTAGACTTGTCTGGGTCGAGCAATCTTTTGTTCTTTGTCGTCTAGCATCTCAACCCACTGTGCTAACCAGCCCGACGTTCGCGGAATCGCAAACATCACCGGGAACATATCCACGGGAAAACGCATTGCCTGGTAAATGATCCCGGAATAGAAATCCACGTTCGGGTATAGTTTCCGCTTCACGAAATACTCGTCTTCAAGCGCGATTCTCTCCAGCTCCAAGGCAATATCCAGCAAAGGATCTTTGCCAGTCACTTCAAAGACTTCATAAGCAACTTTCTTGATTATCCGTGCCCGCGGGTCGTAGTTCTTATAGACGCGATGCCCGAATCCCATGAGACGAAACTCGCCGGATTTCACACGCTTGATGTAATCAGGCACATTGCTCAGCGAGCCGATTTCCTTCAGCATTCTTAGGACCATTTCATTCGCGCCGCCGTGTAGTGGACCGTATAACGCCGCTGCCGCGCCAGCGATTGAAGAGAACGGATCTGTGTGAGCACTGCCAATACTGCGCATCGCGTTGGTGCTACAGTTCTGCTCGTGATCGGCGTGGAGGATGTACAGAACACTTAATGCGCGTTCCAGAATGGGATTGGGCTGATATTTAAGTTCGGTCGTCTTGAACATCATGTTCAAGAAGTTGCCTTCGTAACTCAGATCGTTATCGGGATAGGAGTATTGCATTCCGATACGATGCCGAAACGCGAAGGCCGCAATTGTTGGCACTTTCGCGATTAAACGGTAGATCTGTTTCCAACGAGATTCCTCATTGAAGATGTCTTTGGCGTCAGGGTAAAAGGTTGAAAGCGCACCTAATGTTGCTTCGAACATTCCCATCGGGTGGGCGTTGTAGTGAAAACCGTCAATGACCTTTTTTATACTTTCGTTAATGAACGTATGGTAGGTAATGTTCTTGGTCCACTCGCGCAGTTGCGATTCAGTCGGTAACTCGCCATGCAATAAGAGATATGCGACTTCGAGATACGTACTTTTCTCTGCGAGCTGTTCGATTGGATAACCACGATACTCGAGAATCCCCCTATCACCGTCGATGAAAGTGATGCGGCTCTTACACGATGCGGTGTTCATGAATGCAGGGTCATAGGTCATCAGACCAAAGTCATCGTCTGAGACTTTGATTTGTCGCAGGTCCATCGCGCGAATGGTGCCATTTTCTATCGGCAGTTCATATTGTTTACCGGTGCGATTGTCGGTGATAGTCAGGCTGTCGCTCATCTGTTCCTCCAAGGGTAAGGCATCTACAGGAGATTAACGCTGCGTTGTTTCGTAAGCAAATCAATAAAATATCTTCTAGCAGAAAGGCCCGCGGGTCGCGGGCCTTCTGTTCGAAACGTATCTGATCGCTATCGACTAATTCTTTCGTGCCTCTTTAATCTCTTGTTCAGCACGTTTCTTCGCCGCCGCTGCTTCATGATCACTCAATCCGAGATCCTGCAGCGTCTGGCCAAGACTTCTGCCAGATGCCAACCCGGCTAGAATCGCATTGCGAGTGATGTTCGGATGTCGTGATCCCAAATTCTGCGACAGTCGCGTGGCCGCAACATATTGACCAAACTTTAGATCAGGATTATTGATCAATGCCGCCTGGTAGCCGGCCCGCAAATCGTTCGCATTGGTGTGAAGAGTATGCGGGAGACCGGGATGATCTCGAAGATCACGATCGGCATCGTGCAAACGCGAACTCGCCATTCGCGCGCGCTCCAAGCCCGCATCGGACCTGCCATTCGATTTGTTCGACGCGTTGGCCCGTCCAGTATCCGCACGGCCGTCTGAACGGACAGAAGAATTACCGATTCCGCGCTCAACACCGACACCTGCGGGTGGGCCACCACCGTTTCCCATTCCTCCGCCGGACCCGCGGCCGCCGCCTACACCACCGCCTCGGCCCTTTCCTTGAGCTGCTGCTGCGACTGCTAGTCCGAGCACGAGAGCACTCATCACGATTAATCTGAAAATTGTCATGCCTTTCTTGTCCATGTGAACCTCCGTAACGGGAATCGAGATCGGGAGCAGAAAAGGGCAAGAGGAGAGATGACCAATATACATCGGTGGGTGGCCTAAGGACCAGTCGATGTCAAATTGTAATGCGACCGCAATAATGGCGGTATTGAGGAGTTCCTTTACTTGATATCCAGAAGCTCGACCTCGAATAGGAGTATCGAGTTAGGTGGGATATCCGGAGGTTGGCCGCGCACGCCGTAACCGAGTGCGGGCGGGACAGTCAGTTTCCTTTTGCCACCGACCTTCATGGTCATTAGACCTTCGTCCCATCCTTTGATCACTTCGCCACGTCCGATCCTGAATTTATATGGCTGACCATGATCGAACGAACTGTCAAATTTTTTTCCATTTAAAAGAGTGCCGGTGTAGTTAACCGTCAGTGTCTGGCCCAGCTGTGGAGTTGGTCCATCGCCCGTGACGATGTCGACGTACTTCAAACCGGAAGCAGTAACTATTTCCGGGCCCGACGCCTGCCGCCGGCGCGACCAAACGAATGCGACGACCGCAACAGTGATGATGACTACGGCCGCAATCGCGACCATGCGCCAGTTCGTGTTGTTGCGTGCGGGTTGAGGTTTGTTGGAGGAAGAAGGGTATAGTCCGCGAGGCTTCTTTCGGGCTTTCGACTTCCGATGTCGACTCTGGGGCACTTAAGAGTTCCTTCCCTAAATCCTATCTGAATTGCGGAGTGACCTTATACAGGGAATGGAAGAGACTTTTCAAGCGCAAATGTCCGATACGCTCTAGAGGCGCTTTAGCTTGTCGTGAGGTGCGCAACACTGAAGCTACGATGTAACTCCAGTCGTAGCGACGCGAAAATACCACCGACGGGCAGTCGGTGGTCCCTTCAAGTCCAACCTACACCAATTTGCTCCAACGAACTTCACGCGCTGGCGAACGGATCTTGAACTGTGCCACTGAACCTTCATTCGCCAGCGCGTGAAGTCTTTTCTTCCGCTTTGTTGTAGAAAGGACTTGAACAATCCACACACTGCCGTGTATGGGATTCTTGTCCGAAACGTTTGTCGAGAGCTGCCATAGAATCGATTACTCTCAGAAACGCTGTGGCGTGACACGTGGACTTGGACCGCAGGATTCCTGAAAGCAGTTGAATGTTGCGCCACCTCACGACAAGCTAAAGCGTATC
>DATBSH010000098.1:0-16050 GCA_036559885.1 Pyrinomonadaceae bacterium | reverse complement strand
AAGGTTCGCACGGAGTGTTGCGCCCTCACTCTTCTCCGCTATGTGGGCCAGAAGAAAAGGTGTCAGTTCACGTCCCGAAACCGATAGACTCTCCGCGCGCTTTAACGCCTCCGATAGAACGCGTTCAGCAATTTCCAGCGGTACTTCAAACTCGGCCGGCACTGGCACAGTTACGAGCAGTGAACTCCGACTTTCCAATGTGTGATGTACCTTGAACAGCGCAGCAACATCTGCAGGAGAATCCGCCCTGGTATCGACATCGAGTCCTGATCGTCGCGAATAGAACGCAGGCATCTCATCACACTGATAACCGACCACGGTTACGCCGTGTGTTTCCAGCCATTCGCGGGTTGCAGGTAAATCGAGAACGATCTTTGCACCTGAGCAAACTACTATGATGGGTGTTTGAGCGAGTTGTGGTAGATCAGCGGAAATGTCGGGCAGCGCGCCGCGATGAATACCTCCGATACCGCCCGTCGCGAACACTTCAATTCGCGCACGGTGAGCAATCCAGCAAGTCGAAGCCACGGTCGTCGCCCCATTCCATTTTTTCGCCACCGCAATGGGCAGATCACGGATACTGACCTTCTTGATGCCATCGCTCTTCGCAAGATATTCAAGCTCTTCTACCTTGAGTCCGACGCGAAGCTCGCCGTTGATGATCGCAATGGTGGCTGGAGTGGCGCCCGTGTCTCGCACGACTCTCTCGAGTCTTTTGGCAGTCTCTAAATTAGTGGGTCGTGGCAAACCATGTGCAATCACTGTCGATTCGAGAGCCACAACAGGTTTGCTCTCCGATAGAGCGGCCCACACCTCTTTTGAGATTTTGATTAGGTTTGAGTTAGGCATAAATCTAAAGTCTTTAGTCACTCAACCATGTGGCAAATAGTCAGTACCGAAACGCGGAGCGGATGTCCGATACGCTTTAGAGCCCTTTTGCAAAAGTCGGGAATCGTCCTTTTACGACACAAGTAAGTTGAATGCCACGGGGGAAGCCTGTGGCATTCGAGCTGCGCTCTCCACGTAGTATGTGTTAGACACATAGTCTTCCTATTTTTGGAAGAGGCTCTTCAGCTTGTCGAGTGGTGCGCCAGATTTAATTAAGGACGCCTCGCCGCTTCTTTCTGGAACCACTCACTTTGGAATTCCCGAAAGCAGCTGAATGTAGCAATGACAACGACAAGCTAAAGCGTATCGGACATCCGCTCCGGGTCGGGCATGGCTGTTCGCCACATGGTTCAACTTAACTAAGAACGCCCTTCTCCGACATCTCATTGGCGCTGCGATCATTCCGCTTCAATGTAAAGATCGTTCCCCCCTCTTCGCGCTTCTGCCACGAGATCTGTGCATCAATGAGCCCTGCGCGTGCGCGCATGTTCGCCAATCCCCGGCCCTCGGTGTTGTGGTGATTCATCTCAAAGGGCCGACCGTTATCTTCCAAGTGCAATACAAATTCGCCGTCAACCGGCGACGTCACAGACATCTTCACTTCCGTTGCGTGGGCGTGTCGCCAGATGTTGTTCACGGCCTCCTGCACAATTCGATAAATCTGCATCTGCACACTCGCACTCAAACGACTGCGTTCTTCGATAGCTTCGTCACAGTGAAAATCGTAAACAAAGCGCTTGTCCGCCGGAGCGTCCTGCGCTGCGTGGGATAAAGCAAACTCCAGTGCAGCTGCAAATCCAACATTCTGCAAAACCGACGGACTGAGATCCTCGCAAATGCGCCGGACCTCCTGCGAAATACTCTCAATCTCCGTCCGCAGTGTTGACGTTTGAGTTTGTTTCTCAGCGCCGCCATTGGTTTTGATTTGATCAGTCAGCAACGCGAGATGTCGCAGATCAGCAAGAGTTTGATCGTGAAGATCGCGGGCTATTCGGCCTCGTTCTCGTTCAGCTTCATTTGCGAGATTGAGTCGCGCATCGGCTAGTTCGCGATTAGCATCGACGAGCGCTGCACTTGTGGCCGCTATTCGTCTTCGTTCCATGATCGCCCACGCCAGTGCGAGTAACGCCAGACCGAGCAGGATCGCCAGAGCGGTAGATGTCCAGGGAAAGGGTGCCCTGGCAACGCTAAACGTAAAGCTGAGCGGAGCGGAAGCAACAAGATCCTTCGTGAAACCACGGGCAGTGACGGTGTACTGTCCCGGCTTCAGGCCTTCCATCGTGAATTGCGACTCGCGTGAGAGTTTTTGTTTCACTGTCTGCTTGTTGCTGTCGGTCAACGTAAATGCATACTGAAACTGTTCCGGGAATGTCCGGCTGCTTACGGCAGTTACATCCAGGAGCAAACTGTTCTGCGGGTACTCAAGGTCTAACCCTGCTTGCAACTCAGAAAGTGCGTGGACCCTTTTGCTCACAACGCGAGTCACAGACAAATTCGGTTCTGTTCGGCCCGGCTCATAACGAGCGACTCCACGATTTGTGCCTATAACTAACTCTTCATGATCATTGCTCTCACGCTGAGGCAACACAGCGAATACATTCTGCGACGGTAATCCCTGCTCAGCGTCAAGCTGGGAAACTATTGGTCCAAACGTTTCATCCAGTCGAATTTTTAATAGCCCACCAGCCGTTGCACACCAGACTTCAATCTGATCAGTGTTTCGATTCGTTGTCAGACTCCTTACATCAAGTCTTCCTGCAATCACGACACACGCGCTACCTTGTTTACAAATACTGAGACCGCGGCTTGTCGCAAACCAAAGTGTCCCGTCGCTAGTGCGGACGATTGCGCGCACTGCCAGACCTTTCAGATTTGCGAAAGCAGGATCACTGGTTGTTTGGTTGCCGTCGAACGCGAACATACCTTCTGTGGCCGTGCCAATCAGTAGACGCGAGTCACCATCGGCGAACAGACTGATCACCTTTCGTTGTTCACTCGTGTTCTGCGGCCAAACAAGTTGAGTAGTTCCATTATCGTACCGCTGCACACCACGACCGTAAGTTGAGAAATACGGAGTGCCGCGCCAATCGACGATCGAACGAATGCTTCCGACTGCGTCCGCTTCACCGGAGGCGGCTTCGACTCGGCTGAATGTCGCTTCTTCACCAGAGTCCTGGTTGATTTGTTCGTCTGCTACATACAGTCCGCTTGCCGAGCCGATAAGTAAGCGGCCCCGCTTGTCCTCGATGATCGAGTAGATAACTGTGCGCGGAAGATTTCCGAGCGGCCGCCACGACTCGCTTGATTGGTGGTAAAGAAACAATCCGCGATTGGTGCCTGACAGCAGAATATTGTTCGCCGTGAGGTACAGCGTACGAACAAAGTTGGTTGCAGCATTATCGCCCACCGATTCGCTCCGGGGTGATTGCGGATCAAACCGGCAAACGCCACGATCAGTGCCAAACCAGATAACCCCTTCGCGGTCAGGAAAGATCGAGTAAACGTGATCAGAACGCAGACCTCCTGCAGTACCGTCAAAAGTGAACCGTTGTATCTTCCCGCCTGACACGCGAAACACACCACGACCATCTGTGCCGATCCAAACTTCTCGGTCGATATCGCGGATCGTCATCACGGGCCCTGTGGGGGCATCGAAGCGGACCAGCGTAGACTTGTCGTCTGCCTTAAGAGCGCCGGGTTCTTCTTTCCGTGCCCGGGCGCCTGCCCACAACTTGCCATCCGCATCGGTGGTAATGGCGTTCACGAAATATGTGGCCGGACGCGTCGATACCGCTTCGACTGCCCCACTCTCTATCCGCAGAACACCGCGACTTTGTGTGCCCGCAAACAGTTTGCTGTTCGCAAACGCAAGGCTGCTGATAACCAGTGGGCCGGGCCGGTCCCGATCGGCGCTCTGGAGCGGTGTGGTGAGCAAAGATTTGACATCTAGCGAGTTATTAGGCGCGGTTCGACAGTCGAAAATCTGTCCCTGTTCAGTTGCGATAACAACGTGCTTTGTTTCAGGGGCAATAATGGCTGAAACGCTCTGTCCAATTGTTTGGCCGATGGTTTCGAACGATCCGTTCAGGAAGCGCGCGGCGCCGCCTTCTGTTCCAATCCACAACGTACCGTCCTGATCAGTCTCCAGCGACAAAACGCGGCCGGTCGGCAAAGCTGGATCGTTGACCGTCTGGGTTCTTCTGCCGTCGAACCTAGCCAATCCGGCTTCAGTGCCGAACCACATTGTGCCGTCTGATGTTTGTTTGATTGCGTGCACTCGATCTGACGGCAATCCGTGAAAGAGGGTGACGGCGCCCCATTGGTGCAGTCCCGTAATCGGAGTTGGCGATGGTGAAGGCGACGGAGAAGGAGAAGGTGATGGTAAAGCGGGTGATTGAAACGGATCCTGGGTGAATGAAACTTCCGCGAACGCAGATGGCCATGAACTGAAGACGAGCAGCACTAAAACAGAAACAAGGCAGCAAGACAGACCAATACGTTGATACCGGGCGCGTTTTGTCTGGAGCGCTACAAACATGAGAAATCATTCAACTGCCGAACGGAGAGCGAAGCGACCCTTATGTCCGATACGCTTCAGCTTGTCGTGACTCGCCACAGATTCAAGCTTAAAGGAATAGCTCAAGCAAATGTCCGATACGCTTCAGCTTGTCGTGACATAGACAAATTCAACGTCTTTCAGGAATGCGCGGCGGTGCAATTTAGCGGTTCAATCATCTGCAACCTCAGTTTCTGAAAGACATTGAATCTGTCCCATCTCACGACAAGCTGAAGCATATCGGACATTTGCTTGAGCTATTCCTTTGAGCTTGAATATCTGTGGCAAGTCACGACAAGCTGAAGCGTATCGGACATAAGGGTCGCTTCGCACCCGTGTGTAGCTGAGTGATCGTCTGCACCGCTTCGCGACTTCAGAATCTTCAAAGTAATCGGTGAAATGGAAGGTCAGAGACTTTGCGATAAAGCGGCTCTGGTTGGTCGAAATATTCGCTAGGTTTCTTCGTTGGTTTTTGCGTTTTTAGATCGAGAAATCTCTGCGTGCTACTGAGCCGAGTTCCGCTACTATTGAAATACCGGTTTCTGACAACACTCACATTACCGTAGAATGTATTCAGCCTCCCTTGGATTTTTGCCAGTGATCCGTCCTCGCGGAAGTAGTACATGACAAAGTGGGCCCAATCGCCTGAAGGGCTGCTGAAAGTGAAGTTTGCTCCAATTACTTTGCCGTCCCTCGTCCAGACATAAGCAGAGTTGTATAAATTGGCCTTGTCGGCCTGTGCATCTGTCTTAAATTCACGCCAACGGGGTTTGTTCTCATTGTACGGTGCAGCATCGCCGAAGATTCGCCTCGACTTTGAATTTCGTTTGATGAATGCATCTACGTCTTTTGTGTAGGAATCTATTTCAGCGATATCAGCTGCACGCGATTGACCAAGTGTTAGCGTTTTGAACGTAGCGAACGCGAGAACGAATAGCACAGGAATCGCGAGTCGATTTCCATGATTCATCTGAGTTCGGCGGCGCAGGTAGATTTACCTCTTCTTCATTGCTTCCCGCTTTTGTTCATCGGCATATCGCTTTTGATCTTTCGCAAGCCAGCCTTCGAGTTCGTGAGCGGCCTTTTCCAGCTCATCGCTGTTCAAAAGACCGCGACGCAGCGCTTCAAAGAACGCGCGAGTGCGAATGTTGTACACGAGCTTTTCGTAGGCCTCTTGTTCTGTTCCTTCACCGACTGCAACGAACAGCTTCTCGTAAAGCGTTGCTAGCCGGCTTTCAACTCCTCGCAACGAGAGACTGCATTTCCGTGCGATGGCCCAGTTCGAGAGACCAAGAGCCAGATAGTACAGAGCTTCCGCTTCAAACTCTGTAAGCAACGGACGCTTGAATGAGTCTTTGAACGCGGGATCGATCATGTCAGCGCCGTCTTCCAGCACCGCCGCGACGAAGCGAAGGAAGCGCGACTCCGGATTGTTCTTGTGGATGAAGCCGTAGGCCGGAGGCGGATCTACGGCCTTCACAATCTTTCGAATCTCGTTGATGTAGATCTCGTGTGGGAATTGCGTCCAAAAGATGATGCGGGCCTTGGGGAAGTCACGCCAGATCGCGCGCGCAGCTTTGACACCCGAGAGCTTGGGCATCTGAATGTCGAGAATACAGACCTCGGGTTTCTGCTCGAGCGCAAGCTTCACCGTCTCTTCGCCATCGCCGGCTTCAAAGACGGGAACGTGTTTGGGAAATTCCTTTTCCAGGATTTCTTTCAGGTAATGGCGCTGGGCCATGTTGTCTTCAGCAATTAGGATCGACATAACACTCTGATAATAGCTCGAAACGTCACTTTCAGAAACGTGGTTCGCCACAGCTTGGGCTCCGTCTGGTACTAGCTCGACAAGCGTATTCGCGCTCGTTGCAGACGAGCCGTCCGCGCTTCCGGCAATGCGTCGAATCCTTACACTTGACGCGCTTCTGTCTTCTTACCCTTTAGTTAGTAGCTTAAGCAGAGGATTCAACTTGTTACTGGGACCGCGGACGTCCTCGTCCGCAATGAGCGCGCAGCCCGTACAAATACTGTTATTATCCCGACGTTTGCATGCCTACGGTCTTCTCGCACAGTATCGCCGCACTCGCCGTTGGAAAAGCTGTTGCGCCACCTGGAATGCCGACCAAGTTCTGGGTCGCGTCTGCGGTCTGCGCCGCGCTACCTGACATCGATGTGGTGAGCTTTGCTTTCGGCGTTCGTTACGACGAGATGTTTGGTCATCGTGGCATCACACATTCGTTCACGTTCGCACTGCTCCTCGGCGTATTCGTTGTCTTACTCTTCTTCCGTGATATCTCTTTGTTCTCAGGTCATTGGTTTTTGTTGGCAGGTTATTTCTTCGTCATAACGGCATCGCATGCCTTGCTCGATGCCTTAACCAACGGTGGACTCGGAGTCGCACTCTTTGCACCATTCACTAATGAGCGATATTTCTTTCACTGGCGACCAATTCAAGTCTCGCCAATCGGCGTTGCGTTTTTTAGTGAGCGTGGTTTGCGAGTACTGATCAGTGAGCTGGGATGGATCTGGTTGCCGTCTGGAATACTAGTCTTTTTATCGATCGCGATACGCCGCAATAGTGGTTAAATAGAAAAAAGCCTTGTTCGAAGAATTTCAGGTTAGTAAGGGTGGATAGGAAACAAAGCTAACGCGCAGAAAGATTCAAGTAAAGAACGGGAGCGAAGCGACCGATTGAACTAACCTTGGCGATCCCGTCAGTTGAAATCGGTCGCTTCGCTCCCGTTCTGTAGTTGAATGCTTTCTCAGAATTTGGATAACACTGACTAGGTGAAAGGGATCTTGATGAAACGCTTCCTACTTGTTGTTATTGTTTGCGGACTAGTGGCTACATCATTGCTAGCGCATAAAACCAACGCGGTCAGGGCCAAAGCAGTTGGACAGAATGGCTCGCCGCAAACGCCTCCGCGTGACGAACGTCTTTGGCAGCGTGCACTCGCAATTCATCGCCGCGCAATCGTCATCGATACTCATAACGACATCACCACTCCGATGACGAATGATGATTTCGATCTCGCGGGCTCGCCGCCCATACCGTATCGAACCAACATCGAAAGGATGAAGAAGGGCGGGTTAACAGCCGAATTCTTTTCCCTGTACGTCCGGCCCTGGTATGTAACCCATGGAGGCGCCGCTCGTCGGACGCTCGACATGATCGACGCCGTAAATCGCGCCGTCGAACGTCATCCGAGAGATCTGATGTTTGCAACGTCCGTAGCTGACATCCGGCATGCGAAGCAACAGCGAAAAATTGCCTGCTTGCTGGGCATCGAGGGCGGCCATGCAATCGAAAACTCTTTGCCAACACTCAGGGAGTTCTATCGACTGGGCGTTCGTTACATGACGCTCACCTGGAACAATACTAACGACTGGGCCGACGCCGGTCGTGGTGAGAAGAAACACAATGGCCTTAGCGATTTTGGGAGGGAAGTTGTGCGTGAGATGAATCGTCTCGGCATGCTAGTCGACGTTTCGCATGTCTCTGACGACACTATGAGTGATGCGCTTGATGTTTCGACAGCACCTATTATCGCTTCGCATTCTTCAGCACGTGCACTCAGTGATGTGCCGAGGAACATACCTGATGACTTGTTAAGACGGATAGCGAAAAATGGAGGCGTGGTTCAGGTTAATTTTTACAGCGTGTTTGTTGATCGCGCTACAGTCGCGCCGCAAAGTGACGCTCGCGATGCGCAGCTGAAACCGCAGCAGGATGCGTTAAATGAAAAATACAAGGATGATCCTGAGCGACTGGCAGAAGAGGGCGACAAGCTGGAAGCTTCGCATCCATTGCCGCCGCTGCCAATTTCGAAGTTGATCGATCATATCGACCATATCGCCAAGGTCGCTGGTATCGATCATGTAGGAATCGGAGCAGACTTTGATGGCGCAGTTGATATGCCTGAGGGTGCGCAGGACGTCTCAATGCTTCCAAACATCACCTACGAGTTGCTGAAACGTGGATACACTGAACGGGACATTCGAAAGGTGCTCGGTGAGAATCTACTTCGCGTCATGGCCCAGGCTGAGCGCGTCGCTCAATCAACGAGACAGAGCATTAGCGGTAACGGGAGCCTGAAACGAATCCGGTAAAAGAGTATCCACAGATTACGCAGATTACACGAACCAGGGGCAGGAGCAGCGGGCAGGAGCAGGAAGCTGCGATTCCCTAATTCTTTTCCTGCTCCTGCCCGCTGCTCCTGCCCCTGGTTCTATGTAATCTGTGGATACTCTTAAAAAAAGCACGACGAGCAAAATGCCCGTCGTGCTGAAAGCAGAAATTGAAAATTAATTAGCGGTTCTGTCCGCTTCGGCCACCCTGTTGACCGCCGGGATTGCTGCCACGTCCACTACCTTGGCCCATTTCATCGTCTTCGATGTCACGATTTCCTTTGGTGCCCTGGCTGCCACCCTTTTGGCCAAATTTCTCGTCATCTTGTTCATGACGTCCAGGTAACTGTTGGCCGGGTTTTCCGCCTTGCTGTCCACCTGGATTCTTGTTGAGATCGTCATGCTTCATTCTGTCATCTGCCATAAACTACCCTCCCGTTATCGTTGAATGGTTATGACTGGACCGGAGCTAAGGACACGACCTCCTCTCCGGCCATTCAGTGTGACGCCCTTACTAGTTCAATATTCGTGCCATATTCAGACTACAAAATGCGCGGCAATAGACCGAATTAGCGCCCAGACTGAATTTGGAAATGATACAAAGGGAAACGAAACAATACACAAAACAGGCGCTCAGGTAGTGCGGTAATTTGAAGATCAGATCCCACGACAGCACCGCTGATCATCCCGCGAGATCGCGCGGGACAGCGTGCTATCATCAAACCTCTATGTCACCGGCCGGCGTTTACATACATATTCCTTTCTGTCGCTCACGCTGTTCGTACTGCGATTTCGCCACCGGTCTATACGAATCTGACTTGGAGACTCGATACGTTGACGCAGTCGTCGCCGAGATTCGACGAAGTACCAGCGCATCTGCTCCGCCTCACATCGACACGGTCTATTTTGGGGGCGGCACCCCATCTCTTCTCACGCCCGACCAACTCAAACGAATTCTGGCCGCAGTAAACGATGGCTTTTGCGTTTCCGCCGATGTTGAAATCACGATGGAAATGAATCCCGGCGCGCTTGCGCCGGAAACGCTGCGAGGTTTTCGCGGATTGGGAGTTAATCGTGCGAGTTTTGGCGCACAAACTTTCGACGACCGGGAGTTGGCCCGCCTCGGCCGATCGCATAACACTGCGGATACATTGCAGACCTTTAAGGATCTGCGAGCTGTGGGCTTCGACAATATTAGTTTTGATCTGATCGCCGGTTTGCCCGGTCAGTCTCTCGAGCGGTGGCAACAGAATGTTGAGCAGGCGTTGAGCCTTGGTCCGGAACATCTATCCTTCTACTTACTCGAAGTTCATGCGAGCACGCCCTTGGCTGAACATATTCGCCGCGGAATTCAGCCGAAGCCGGACGATGATCTCGCAAGTGTGATGTACGGTCTCATGCTCGAGCGGGCGGTGGAGGCGGGATATGAACACTACGAGATTTCTAATCTGAGCCTGCCGGGATTCGCTTCACGTCACAACACGAAATATTGGACGGATGTTCCGTACTTCGGCTTTGGCTGTTCTGCTCATTCATACGACGGAAAGAATCGGCGCTGGTCGAACGAGCGCGACATCAAACGTTACCTCCAAGCGGTTGAAACCGGAGCATCACCCGTGGTTGAAGAACAATTGCTGACGCCCGAGGAGATCAGGTCTGAAGCAGTTTTTCTCGGATTGCGAATGATGCGAGGCATTGATGCAAAGCAATATCGTGATGTATTCGGCGTTGATCTTCAGGTCGTTCACAAGAGCGATCTAGCTCGTTTCATTGAAGCTGGATTAGTGGAGATTGATGGCGATTTGTTGAGATTGACCCGTGCAGGAGCACTGATGTCCAACGAAGTGTTCGCGGCGTTTGTGTAGAAGGTGGACCAAAGCAGGTAAAGCAACCGTGGGTGTAAACTGACTGCCGGGAACACCGGCAGGTTTAGAGAGAAACGCAATTACAGAACGGGAGCGAAGCGACCGATTCTTCAAGATGAGTTTGGCTCGCGGTTGAGTTGAAATCGGTCGCTTCGCTCCCGGTCTGTAGTTGAGATTAGACAAAACAATTTCAGAGGACCATGCGCCCCCTTATCATCGCCATCGACGGTCCATCAGGGTCCGGTAAATCGACGCTAGGCCGTCTCCTCGCGCGCGCATTGGGTCTCCTTTACGTTGACACCGGGTCCATGTACCGCGCTGTGGCGCTTGCGGTAATTCAGGATGACATAGACCCTGATGATAGCGAGGGCGTCACAAGTGTTGCTGAGTCTTCAGAGATTGATCTTGAGGGCGATCCGGATTCATTGAAAGTGTTTCTTGGTGGAAGGGACATAACGAATCTGATTCGCAGTGAACGCGTAACTGAAGTCTCATCGATCGTATCGGCCATACCCGGCGTACGGAGAGCGATGGTTGCTCGTCAACGTGAGATCGCCAAGAGAGGCGCTGTTTTGAACGGACGCGATATCGGGACCGTCGTATTTCCAAATGCAGACATTAAGTTTTTTCTGACCGCCGCTCCTGAAGAGCGTGCAAAGAGAAGATTTGAGGAGTGTCGCGCGACCGACGCAAATGCCGATTACAATGCAATACTTGCGGATATGATCGAACGCGATCGTCGCGACTCAACAAGAACCGATTCGCCCTTAAAGATCGCGGACGATGCTGTTGTTGTGGAATCGACTGGCAAATCGATCGACCACGTATTCGATGAGATGATGGACCTCATCCGGCAGAGAAAGGGGAAAACGGAGAAGCGGGAAAACGGGGAAAAGGAAAAAGAGAACTAAGACCAAAGGCCAAAGACGAAAGGCCAAAGACGAAAGACCTAACTTCGCAAAATGTTCACCGGCATTATCGAAGAACTCGGGAAAGTTCGATCCGTCGAAACGCGCGGCGAAAATGCGCGCATCACCATTGACGCAAACGTCGTCACGGAAGGAACAAGAGACGGCGACTCAATTGCCGTTAATGGTGTGTGCCTTACAGCGCTCGATGTGCGGCCCGACTCATTCGGCGCTGACGTATCGCACGAAACGCTCGTGCGGTCGACCATTGGAACCCTCAAGACTGGTGTGCCAGTGAATCTCGAACGAGCCGTAACGCCAGCGACGCGTCTCGGTGGTCACATCGTTCAGGGCCATGTTGACGGTCGCGGAGAATTCGTGAGTGTTGAAGACCTGGGCGAGTCGTGGACGCTCCGGTTTTTGTATCCCGACGAACTCGCCAGGTATCTTGTTTTCAAAGGTTCAATTGCAGTCGAAGGAATCAGTCTCACCGTTGCGGCCCTTACTGATAGCTATTTCGAGGTTGCGATCATCCCAAAAACATGGGCGGTCACGAATCTTTCGCAGCTTAAACCTGGTGACCCGGTCAACCTTGAGGTCGACGTAATCGCCAAGTACATTGAGCGGCTGTTAGCGGCAAGGGCCCCTCTGGGTTAACCGGCGGTAGGTAAGCGGCTGTTAGCGGCGGGGGCCCATCTGGGTTAACATTGGCCTGATCTCAAATAGGAGAGCTCAGATCTCAAATCTAAGATCTCAAAAGCCAGAACAAAGATGCCATTTGCCTCTATTGAAGATGCTGCCGCCGATATTCGCGAAGGTCGGATGATCATTATCGTCGATGACGAAGATCGCGAAAACGAAGGCGATCTCGTCTGCGCAGCTGAAAAGATAACCCCCGATATTGTGAACTTCATGGCCCGCCACGCGCGTGGCCTAATCTGCCTGCCGCTCACAGAAGAGCGATGCGATGAGTTACACCTCACCACCCAGGTTGCCGATAACACATCATTCCTGGGCACTGCTTTTACTGTTTCAATCGATGCGCGAAAAGGCATTACCACCGGTATCTCTGCTTCTGATCGGGCTACAACTATCTTGACTGCGGTTGACTCACAGTCACGTCCGCAGGATCTCGCGCGACCTGGTCATATTTTTCCCTTGCGAGCCAAGAACGGCGGAGTTCTTGTTCGTCCAGGTCAAACTGAAGCGAGCATCGACATTGCTCGGATCGCAGGTTTGTATCCAGCCGGCGTCATCTGCGAAGTGATGAACGAAGATGGCACCATGGCGCGATTGCCCCAACTCGAAGCATTTGCTGCCGAGCATAATCTAAAGATGATCACCGTTGCGGATCTTGTCAGATACCGGATCCGCAAAGAGATGCTCGTGCGGCGCGTCGTCGAAACCGATCTGCCAACCGTTTACGGCCGTTTCAGGGCAATCGCTTATGAAAACATAATCAACGGCGACCTACACCTGGCAATGGTCATGGGCAACGTGAAGATCGATGAACCTGTTCTCGTTCGAGTTCACACGGAGAATCTAACGTGCGATATGTTCGGCTCGCTCATCGACGACACAGGTTTTCAACTTCACGCTGCGCTCGAAAAAATTGCGGGGGAAGCACGGGGAGTTGTGTTGTATCTGCGACAGCGCGAACACAGTCTGGACTTGGTTAATCAGTTACGTACCTACAAAGTCATGCAGGAGCGCCAAGTGGGTAAACAGGAGGCAAGTCTTGAAACTGGCTATGGCATCGATCGTGATTACGGCGTGGGTGCCCAGATACTTCACGATTTAGGTGTGCGTCGCATACTGCTGCTGTCGAATCATCCCCCCAAAGTCGCGGCTCTCGAGGGTTTTGATCTCTCAGTCGTAGGCAACGTTCCCCTGGGGGAGCGGGCATCTTTAAAGGACCAGGACTCAACAGCGCGAACATAGGTTCAATTCGACGAGCTTCAGGTCGCTCGGATATTTCTTGAGAGGTTGAGTCTTATGTGGTTTACGACAAGCTAAAGCATATCCGACACCTTGGACCAGCCGACGGCGCTTTCAAGTTTCGGTCTCTCCCTCTAGAATTCGAATTCCCCATGTAGTAACGCGTTACTGCGCATACTGCGCGTTCGTCTGTTATGAGCACAGAAGATCCCGTAGAGGGCTCCGGCGACTATCCGCCGGAAAAAGACCCAACACTGAGTAGACGCTGGCGTTACTTTTCGCGCCGGCACGCCATCATCGCCGGTCTAATCATCGGCATCGGTGTATTCGCACTGATGCTGCTGATTTTTCTTGCTTATCGGTTAGGTTTTGTCGACAACTACTTAGCTGGGCAAATCAAAGGCACATTCGCGAACTATGGTATCCGCGCGGATATTAGGGAATTTCATGCAACGTTTCCGCCAAACTTAGTCGAGATGAGCGGGCTTGAGCTGTACGATGCGCAAACAGGTGAAAAGCTCGGCAGGATCGATCAGTTATTAGCCACCGTAAGAGTTGAGGATCTCTATGCTCTCAACCTTACTCGCAATATCAATCTCAAAGACTTGAAGATCGAAGGCTTTGAGGTTTGGGTGGCCTTTGACGCGCAGGGTCGCTCCAACTTTCGCAATATTCATATCCCTCCCCCCGAACCAAACAGACGTATTCTGTTCGCCTACTCAACTGCGCACGTCGAAGTAAAGAATGGGATCGTTCATTACGGCGATGCCCGACACGAGATCTCCGGTGAGGCGCGAAATCTTCAGGCCACGATTCAGCCTGACGATCCGAATGCGCCCGCTGAGAGCTGGATGAACGCCATCACGTTCTCCTCCACCGATTCAACTTTCACCTACGACGGCCATCCCGTAAGCAACATCGATGTTCAAGCTCGAGCGCGTGCCAACCAAACACGTGCAGAAATTCAAGAACTCGTTTTGAAGTCACCGGTCGGCGAAGCACATCTACAGGGCACGATGGACGACTGGCGGGCTCTCCGATATCAGATGAATGTCACTTCGTCTGTAGATCTGACTCAGGTCTCCACCACCTTTAAAACGGATACGGCGTTGCGCGGCGTGGGAAATTTCGTTGGGACCGTAACGGGTGAAGGAGATCGATTCAAGATTGAGGGGGGAATCAAATCTGACGCCCTCGCTGCCGATGGTGTGCGTTTACAAGGCCTGAATGTCACGGGCAGTGGCACGGGCCAGGGCAAAAGTTATCAGATCAACGGTCGGGCTGTTGCCGCACTACTCAATGCGGGCGACTTCCATATCGATACTTTACAAATAGTCGGCAACGTGATGGGAACGGGCACGAACTTCCGTTGGGTGGGCGAATTGCGTGCGGTTGCAGAGAAAAGTTACGGAACGACGCTTACCGGTTTGATACTTCATGATGCGCGCGCCGAGATGAACGAAGGCGTTTTGACTGCGTCTTCCAGCCAGTTTACGGCAAATGGTCTTGTTGCCTCTGGAGCGCGGGTAAACGGAATAACAGCGTCCGACATGCGCCTCCGCCGGCAGGACAATGTAACGACTGCCAGCGTGGCCAGTGTCAAGGCTGGAAGTATTACCGCTTCGAATGCCCAGGTGAAGGGTGTAACAGCTAATAAGATCGATGTAACAGATCGCGAGGGGATAACAAGCGTAAATGTACACGATGTGCAGGTTGGGGCAACCGCAGCTGCCGGTGCAACCATTGGCAGTCTGAATATCGCGGGTGTGCGACTGTCAGTTCGCAATCGTCGAATCGAAGGAGCGACTGCTGATATCAATGCCGGCGCTGTCCAGTTGGCTGACGGTCGAGTTGAGGATGTAAAGCTTACAAAACCTGTCTTCGTGGTGGAGCCTTCGGGCACCTATCGGGCGTCTGCTGATTTGAGTATTGGCGGGGGAGTTTTGGGCCAGATCAACATGGGCCAAGCTCACGCAAAACTGGTTGCGACTAATCGTGACATCCAACTTAACGACTTTACCGCCGACATTTTTAGAGGACGCGCCAGCGGCAACGCCCGCATCGCGATAGCACGAGGCGCCTCATCGCAGATTAATGCGCAGTTTACCGATATCGATGTAGCTGGACCACTGACTGCTATTTCCGGCAGCCCAGTGCCTCTTACGGGCCATGCCACTGGCAACGTGGATCTCACGTTTCCCGGGACCAACTACAAACTTGCTTCTGGAACCGTTACGACTCATGTCGCGGCAGCGGCTGGAGAGGCAACGACGGATCAGATTCCAATAACCGGTGATGTTGCCCTTCGCGCCAACAGCGGCGTTTTTGATATTCAGCAAGTAGACCTGCGGACGCCTGCAACAACGTTCAAGGCAAGTGGTCAGTTTTCATTCGAACGGGATTCAAACTTGCAAGTCGATTTGGCTTCAAATGATGCCGCCGAGCTGGAACGGGTGATGGTTTCCTCCGGGCTGTTGGGCAACGTCCGCGACAAAATGGAAGATTACGAAATTGGCCTCGGAGGTCAACTCGCCTTCAATGGGACGGTCCGTGGGAAGCTTGACTCTCCGGACGTTACGGGTCGTTTCTCGCTCGGTTCGTTGCTCATAAAAGGAAATGACATCGGTTCACTGTCGGCATCGATTGAGATGAATGCGTTGGAAACGCAGGTCAGTGATGGACAACTGTCGGAAAGAGATGGCGGCGGAGCTCGGTTTTCTCTGATCGCGCCGCGAACAGGCGAGAACAACACTTCGCTGGAAGCTAC